>JAVWMQ010000015.1:0-38269 GCA_036637375.1 Anaerovoracaceae bacterium | reverse complement strand
TTAACATGCGGTTTTGTTCTCTCAAATTTTGCTTTTGCCATTTTAATTTCCTCCTTGAAACCCTATCTTTTTATTATGTTGGAGCTGTTGAGCAGGATTGAACTGCCGAACCTCTTCCTTACCAAGGAAGTGCTCTACCAACTGAGCTACAACAGCGCACTAACAGTGCCATATTACTATATTTCGAGCAGTGTGTCAATATAATTACCACTACTTAGTCAGCAAGATATTGAAGAATTTTTTTCTTTGTTCTCTCCATTGCATTATATACCGATTTTATATTTTTATCTAGTTCTTTTGCAATCTCTTCATATGTTTTGCCTTGAACAAATTCCTTCCACACTTTCGTTTCCAAATTACTAAATATTTTTTCATTGTTATCATCAATATATTTAACTACATCATTTAGCACAGCCATCGCTTCCGGATCAGTATCTTCTCCATTGGTAATGGTTTCCTCATAGGTTTGTCCTTCCAATGCTTCTATTGGTTTGTGTAGTGATATAGACGTATTTAATGGAACGTGTTTATTTCTGTTCGCCGCTTTTACGGCTGAAATTATTTGTCTGTTCATACATAGATCTGCAAAAGTTTTGAAACTGGCATCATGGTTTGGTTCATAATTCTTAATCGCTTTAAACAGTCCAATCATAGCTTCTTGGACTACATCTTGGCTATCTGCCCCCATAATGAAATATGTATTTGTTTTTTTGAAAATGTTGCCTTTGAATGCTCTAATCAAAAATTCTTCTGCAAACTCATCACCGTTTTGGGCTAAGTCTGCTAGTTCTTCAAAGGTTAGTTTTTCGTATTTACTTAACATCTCTTTGTTTCCTAACTTCATACATTAAAATTGCCGCTGCATTTGAAGCATTTAACGAAGTTATTTTTCCAACCATTGGCATTGAGACTACAAAGTCACATTTAGATTTTACAAGCTTACTAATTCCTGCACCTTCGCTGCCAATAACGATTCCTATAGGACCTGTCAAATTACTTTTGTAATAAAGATCTCCATCCATATCACATGCACCAATCCAAAGTCCTTGTTCTTGCAACTTTTCTATAGTTTGCGTAATATTTGTAACCTTAGCAACCTTGACATATTCAACAGCACCAGCTGATGCTCTGCCTACAGTTTCAGTTACAGAAACAGATCTCCTCTTTGGAATAATAACCCCATGAGCTCCAGCACATTCAGCAGTTCTCATAATAGCCCCAAGATTGTGAGGATCTTCTAGATTATCTAATATAATTACAAAGGGATCTTCGCCTCTCTCTTTGGCAACTGCCAAAATATCTTCGATTTCCGAATAAACAAATTCAGATACAAATGCGATTATACCTTGATGATTACTTCCATCTGCAACCCTATCAAGCACTGATTTTTCGCCATAATTAATAGGGATTCTCTTATCTTTAGCCATTCCAACAATTTTTTTGATAGAACCTTCTGTACCCTTACTCACTAGAATTTTTTCAATTTCTCTTCCACTTCTAATTGCTTCATTTACCGCATTTCTCCCAAGTAGAATGTTTTTATTTTCTTTCGTATTTAACAAATTGATACCTTATACCCTTTTCTTCTTTTACATCACTGACCCACGTAACTTCATAGTTTTTATCCTCATCTAAGTTTTTAAAACTTTTATCAGCAGGATATTCCTCAAATATTTTAGTAACATATACAGTTTCACACTTATCTAAAAAAATGTCATATATCATTTCACCGCCAGAAACGTAAATCTCGTCATCTTTATATTTAGTAAGTTCCTTGGCAAGACTTTCCATTCCGCAGCATAATACACATTGATCGTTTTTGTACTCAGGATTTCCTGTCAAAACAATGTTTGTTCTGCCTGGTAGCGGTTTAGCACCTGGAAAAGATTCAAGAGTCTTTCTCCCTATTAAAATTGTTTTGCCTAAAGTTTTTTCTTTGTAATACTTCAGGTCTCCTGGCAAATGTACAAGCAAATCACCATCTCTACCAATGTTCCAGTTTTTATCTACAACTACTATTGCATTCATTTCATACCTCTTATATTGCTATTGGGATGTTCTTAATCTGTGGGTTCTTTTCATATTCTCCAATGATAATGTCATCTACTGTAAAATCATAAAAGTCTTTGATTTCAGGATTAAGTTTAAACTTAGGTGCTGCAAACTGAGGTCTTTTAATCATTTCCTCTATAATTGGCACATGCCTATCGTAAATATGCGCATCTGCAATTACATGGACAAGTTCTCCCGGAACAAGCCCTGTAACCTGTGCAAGCATATAAATAAGCACTGAATATTGAACTACATTCCAATTGTTTGCTGCCAAGATATCTTGAGATCTTTGATTCAAAATCCCATTTAGCTTATTGCCTGTAACATTAAACGTCATACTATAAGCACATGGCTCAAGTCCCATTTCAAGCAAGTCGTCAAACTTATATATATTTGTCATTATTCTCCTTGAATACGGAGTATTCTTTAGCTGCCAAATAACATTATCGACCTGATCCATTTCTCCATGAGCGAATTTATATTTAACCCCTAATTGGTAACCGTATGCCTTACCTATGGATCCATTTTCATCAGCCCATTCGTTCCAAATGTTACTATTTAGGTCTTTAATATTGTTTGATTTTTTTTGCCAAATCCAAAGCATTTCATCAACTGCTGATTTAATTGCAGTAGGTCTCAAGGTTAACGCTGGAAATTCTTCTTGTAAATTATATCTATTTACAACACCAAACTTTTTAATTGTATGGGCAGGAGAACCATCTTCCCACACTGCTCTAACATTTTGTCCTTCAGAGGAGAATCCTCCACTAAGTATATCTTCGCACATAGATACAAACAATTTATCTGCTCTGCTCATCAATTACCTCCATCGCCTTATTAATAACTTCTTCCATTCTCTCTATATTATCTGACAAAAACAAAAACCCAACTAAAGCCTCAAATGCAGTTGCCCATTTATATGTAACAATGTTTGCATTTTTGGCCTTAGTTCCGGCTTTTCTATTTCTTGCCCTCCTGACAAGACTTTGCTCGTCAGGAGTTAAATCATCAAGGATACTTTTTATCACAAATGCTTGCGCATCAGCTTTTACATAGTTTACTGCCATTTGGTGCAATCTATTTGCATCAGAAACTCCAGTTTCCATAACATGCTTTCGAATATAGACTTCATATACACTATCGCCCATGTATGCCAAAGCTGTTGTGTTTACACTTTTTAAATTCTTCATTCTTTAATAATTTGCACACCTTGAGGTGTATCTTTAAGTGTGATACCTTTTTCTTTTAGAATATCTCTAATTTCATCAGCTCTTGCAAAGTCTTTGTTCTTTCTTGCGTCCTGTCTTTCGTCAACAAGTTTTTGAATTTCATCATCAACATCTTCGTCCTTGTCCACTTCAAGTAACCCAAGTACATTTGCAAGCTCTAGTAAAAGATCAAGAGATTTTTGTGCAAATTCTTGAGATGCACCGTTAATTGTGTTTGTGTTTATTTCTGTAATAAGCTCAAATATTGCAGTAATTGCATCTGCAGTATTAACATCATCGTCCATTGCCTTTATGAAATCTTCTCTATATTTTTCAAAGCCCTCAAGTGCAGTTTTTTCTGCATCTGTCATTGTTCCTTCGCAAGTTTTAATTAAATGAGTTAGATTGCTCTTTGCATTCTCCATTCTCGCCAAGCTATTTTTTGCTTGCTCCATTAAATCTTTACTAAAGTTAATTGGGTTTCTATAATGTCCTGAAAGCAGGAAGTATCTAATAACTTCCCCCTCATATTCTTTACGAATATCTCTAACAGTAAAGAAGTTTCCTAGAGATTTACTCATCTTTTGGTTGTCAATTGTAATATATCCGTTATGCATCCAGTAATGAGCAAATGGTTTACCATTGTGAGCTTCAGACTGAGCAATTTCGTTTTCATGATGAGGGAAAGTTAAATCTTGTCCACCTGCATGAATATCAATTGTTTCGCCAAGATATCTTTTGGACATAGCTGAGCACTCAATATGCCATCCCGGTCTACCCATTCCCCATGGTGATTCCCAAGCAATTTCGCTTTCTTCTTTTCTCGCCTTCCAAAGTGCAAAATCAAGAGGGTCTTTTTTCTTTTCCTCTATCATTATTCTTGCACCTGCTTCTAGTTCATCAATATCTTGCTTAGATAATTTACCGTATTCTTCAAATTTTCTAGTGCTAAAGTAAACATCTCCATCCACTTCGTAAGCAAAACCTTTTTCAATTAAATCTGAAACAAATTCAATGATTTGGTTAATATTATCTGAAACTTTTGGATGTGTAGAAGCCTCTCTAACATTTAAAGCTTTTGTATCATCAAAATATTCTTTAATATACTTTTCGCCAACCTCTTCGGCTGTAATGCCTTCTTCTTTGGCTCTATTGATAATTTTGTCATCTACGTCTGTAAAGTTTTGAACAAAGTTTACCTTCATTCCTCTATATTCCATATATCTTCTCAATGTATCAAATACTACGAATGGTCTTGCATTCCCAATATGGAAATAGTTATATACTGTAGGACCACAAACGTAAATCTTTACCTCATCTTTTGATATAGGTACAAACTCTTCTTTTTTTCTTGTAAGGGTATTATATACTTTCATTTAATCCTCCTTCTCTTTATTTTGCTGTTCTCTTAATTTAGTTTCAAGAGAAACAATTCTTCTTCTTAGACATTCGATTTCCGTTGCTACAGGATCTGGCATATTCATCTGATCCATATCCTCATCAACTACCTTCTTGCTTCTTCTCACAATTGTTCCTGGAATACCAACTACAGTGCATCCATTTGGAACATCTTTCAAAACAACTGATCCTGCTCCGATTTTCACATCATCACCGATATTAATAGGTCCTAAAACTTTAGCACCTGAACTAACCATAACTCTATCACCCAAAGTAGGGTGCCTTTTGCCTACGTCTTTCCCTGTTCCTCCAAGAGTAACACCTTGGTATATCGTAACATCATCACCTATTTCAGTTGTCTCTCCAATAATTATTCCCATTCCATGGTCAATAAAACATCTACGTCCTATTGTTGCACCAGGATGAATTTCCACCCCTGTAAACCACCTTATAATCTGAGAAATAATTCTAGCTATTAGCTTTAGATGATGCTTGTATAAAAAGTGTGCTGGTCTATGAAACATAATCGCCCATACTCCAGGATAGCAAAGTAAAACTTCAAAGCCATTTCTAGCAGCTGGGTCTTTTTTTACTACCGTCCTAATATCTTCTGCTATACCACCAAAAAACGCCATTTTTCCTCCTAATTCTCACCCTCAGGCCCATGGTAATCTGAACCTTCTGTAATATGTAAATGATACTTTTCTGCGTATCCTATAAATTCAATTCGTTCTTCGTCGCTGTGTTTACTATATACACATTCAAGCCCTTTTAAACCCATTTTTTTTAGGTCCAAAAGTAGCTTATCAACTGCTGCATAAAACTCTTTTGTCTCTCTCCTACCTATACCTTTTATAAGCCCTGGATGAGCCAGCACAGGAATACCGCCTGCTGCCTTTACTGCCTTAATGCCTCTTTCTATGTCAATTTTTTCTTTTTTAATCTCTTTTACATCTGGTCTTTGGAAAAATCCTCCTTCCAAAAACGCTTCTTTTATGTTGCTAATAAACCCTTTCCTTTGAAGGGCTCTAGCAATTGTAGGCTTACCTATAAAGGTTTGCCCTTTTCTAGTCAAAAGTTCATCAATAGATATACCATAATCTCTTTGCAAAATTTCCATATATCTTTCGTTTCTCGCAACTCTATTAGTTCTAAGTTCCTCACACAAATCTAACAGTTCTTGATTATCCACATCTATGTGATAGCCAAGCAAGTGAAGTTCTATCCCGTCTTTGGTAGCCGTACTAAACTCTATTCCCGGAACCACTGAAATATCAAGTGCTTTACCTGCTATTTCTGCTTCCTTGACACCATCAATTCCATCGTGATCAGTTAGAGAGATAATGTCCAGTCCTTTGTCCTTTGCCCATTTAACTAAGTCGGTGGGAGACAGCGTTCCGTCAGAATAATATGAATGTAAGTGTAAATCAAGTTTATAACTCATTCTTCAACCTTTCTAAACATCTTGCGTCTACTTGCTAGTAGATGAACAAAATATCCTATAACACCCATTATAACTACTGATGCCACCAGTTCCCAACCTGCCAAGTACAGGCTGAATTTCGTTTGAAATATCTGGATTAGCACATCCCCAGGCGGAAATCTCACGCCAAAAAGCATCCTAAAGATTAGTTCTCGAACTGGCACAATTAAGTTAATCGCTAAATTTACCAACAAAAGTGCACCAAAGAATGTAAGCGAGTCTAAAAACCTACCGTAGATTAATTGCTTCTCACCTTTCCGTATGAGAAAAGCGAATATGGATAAGGCACCTATTAAGAATATCATGCTAAATACTAAGCCTACATCTAAAATCATTCTAATTGTAGCCATAATATTTCCATCTCGGTCATTGAACAACTTTTGCGGCATATATTCTGTTTTTTCTACCAGTTGGAAAGTGGAGGACTTATGTTGCATATAATCTGCAAATGTTTTGGACAAATCCTCTTGTGTTATTGAAAACGGAATTTCTTTAACCACTTCCGTCTTAGCAAAATGGAAGGAATAAAAAGCCTCACTTCGGAATACAAAGTTTGTTGCTAAAGTCACTACCATAATTGGCAGTATTATCATAAATACTGCTGCCCATATTTCTCTCCATGGAATTTCCTTGTCATTTCTCGTATTTCTCCATGGGTTCTTTTTTGAATTGCGCCTATAGCTTTTTCGCTTTTCTAAATTCATAATTCTATCGTTCTTCTCTAAAGTAAGAGTCTCCTAAATTACCTGGAGGAAGATCTTCCTTTCTGTTTTTTCTTGTACTTACAATTACAATTATTATAGTTGCAATGTAAGGTATCATATCAACTAGATATTGTGAAATTTCAATGCCCATAGCTTGGAATCTATACCCAAGGATACTAAGCATACCAAATAATAATGCTCCTAGTATTGCCTTACCTGGTTTCCATGATGCGAATATTACAAGAGCAACTGCAATCCAACCACGTCCAGCTGTTATGTTTTCTTGCCAAACAGGAATTGTAACCAAAGACATATATGCTCCGCCAAGGCCGCACAACGCACCTCCAGCAATTACATTGCAATATTTATATAGGTTTACATTAATACCCGAAGCATCTGCTGCACCTGCGTTTTCACCTACTGCTCTAGCATTCAATCCAACTTGTGTTTTTGATAAATAAAAAGCACAAACCAATGTGCATATGTATGCAACATAAATTAGAATATCTTGGTTAAATAAAGCATGACCAATGACTGGTATCTTAGATAATACTGGAATAGCAATAGGTTCAAATGCCGATCTAACTGTATATGGTAAAGGTACGCCTGACACGCTTTTGCCTACAAAACTAGCAAATCCTGTCCCAAATATTGTAAGAGTAAGCCCTGTTACTACTTGATTTGTCTTTAGAGATATTGTCAAAAATCCATAAATTGCAGCACCCATTGCACCTGCTGCAAGTGCACCAATAACAGCAAGATAAGGATTTTCTGTGGTGTATGCTATTCTAAACCCAATAACAGCACCCATTAACATCATACCTTCAACACCTAAGTTAAGGTTTCCTACCTTTTCTGTAATTAATTCACCAAGCATTCCAAATAACAAAGGAGTTGCAGCCATTACTGTCGCAATTAATAAATGTTCCATTAGCACGCCTCCTTATGTTTTTTTTCAAAAGAAACATTGTACTGTAAGAAAAATTCACTTCCAAGTACAAAGAATAATATAATGCCCTGTATCATTCCTGCAACAGCAGCTGGTACTGACATTGCAATCTGAATATAAGCTCCACCTTGTAATAGCATTGCAAATAGCACGCATACTAAGGCAACAATAGGCGCTGAAAGTTTACCAAGCCAAGAAGTAATTATGGCTGTAAATCCATATCCAGCTGATATTGTTGATGTAAGTGTTCTTTCAACTGCAGATGCCTGAATAACACCTGCCATTCCGCAAAGTCCGCCAGAAACTAGCATTGCAGTAATAATAATTCCATTAATATTCATGCCTGCATATCTTGCTGTTTCAAGGCTTTCTCCAACTACTGTAATTTCATAACCTTTTTTTGTATGGTTCACAAATACATAAACTGCAATAACTGCAACTATTGCAATTACCCATCCAAAATGCACACCAAATAATTTACCCATTACAGCATTATCGCTGAAATTTGCAATCTTACCATAACCACCTGCATTTGGGTCTTTCATAGG
Source organism: Anaerovoracaceae bacterium (assembly GCA_036637375.1). Taxonomy (GTDB): domain Bacteria; phylum Bacillota; class Clostridia; order Peptostreptococcales; family Anaerovoracaceae; genus JAVWMQ01. Next base: position 29,927 of record JAVWMQ010000015.1, on the reverse strand, counting down.
TCCAAACTGTAAGTATGTAATAAACTTAATTGCGATATAGTTCATCATTAGTGTGAATACAGTTTCGTTTGTACCAAATTTTGCTTTAAAGAAGGCAGGAATAAACGCCCAAAGTCCTCCAAATACCATTCCAGCAACCATCATAATAGGAATCAAAATAATTCCTGGTGTGCTTTCTGGTGCATTTAGTGCTACTAAAGTTCCTCCAAGTGCGCCCATCATAATCTGACCTTCGCCACCAATATTCCAAAACTTCATTTTAAATGCAACAAGAATCCCCATAGACGTTATTATAAGTGGAATGGAAATTATCACTGTCTGCTGTATTCTGCTTTCTGTACCGATAGCACCATTTACGATTTTCATATATACTTCTATCGGATTAAATCCCATAATTAATATTACAATCCCTGCAAATACAAATGCTAATAAAATCGCAATTATTTGTATTTTAATTTCTTGCCTTTTTTGGGGAGTCGCTTTTTTAGTTACCTTTAACATCGCCACTCTCCTCTCCTATTTTCGTTCCTGTCATCAAAAGTCCTACATCCTCTTTTGTAACCTTGCGTGGGTCTACAATATCTATAATTTTGCCATGGCACAATACCATGATTCTATCACATAGTGCCATCAAAACGTCTAGGTCTTCCCCTATAAATAATACGCCAACGCCTTTTTCTTTTTGTTCATTTAATAAATCATATATTTTGTATGATGCTCCAATATCAAGTCCTCTCACTGGATATGCAGTAATCAGTAGCTTTGGATTTGCATCAATTTCTCTGCCAAGAAGTACCTTTTGAATATTACCGCCGGATAACTTCTTAACTGGTGTTGTTATGCTCGGTGTAGCTATCTCAAGTTTCTCTACAATGTGATTTGCTTTTTCAATACAAGGACCTCTCTTTAGGAATATGCCTTCTTGTCCTTGATAATCCTTTAATATTAAATTGTGAACAATATCCATTCCTGAAACAAGTCCCATTCCAAGTCTATCCTCTGGAATGAATCCCATTCTTATTCCAAGTTTGATAATATCTCGTGGGCTTTTACCTAATATATTTTCGCCTTCGAAATATATTCTCCCCTTTTGAGCCTTCATAAGCCCTGCGATTACTTCGCAAAGTTCTTTTTGTCCACTTTTGGCAACTCCTGCAACCCCAACAATTTCGCCTCCACAAAGGCTAAACTTTGCATCTGCAAGTCCTGGCTTTCCTTCTGCATCTAAAACCGTTACATCATCTAGCCTTAAAAGTTCGTTACCCTTAACTTTTTCTAATCTATTAATTTCTAGGTCTACCTTTTTACCTACCATCATTTCAATTAAGCCCGCAACAGATACACCTTCAGTCTTAACTGTTTGAACAGAACTACCTTTTCTCAAAACTGTAATTCTATCGCTAATTTCAAGCACCTCATTAAGCTTATGTGTGATGATAATAATAGCACACCCCTGTTTTTTCATATTTTTCATTATTCTAAAAAGCTTTTCGATTTCTTGTGGTGTTAATACCGCTGTCGGTTCATCAAGAATCAAAATTTTTGCGCCTCTATAAAGCACCTTGATAATTTCCAAGGTTTGTTTTTCACTTACAGACATATCGTAAACTTTTTTGTTTGGATCAACATCAAGTCCATATCTATCTGATAGTTCCATTATTTCTCTAACTATTTCATCATTTTTCTTGCCTTTGTTTTTTTGCCCTAAAATGATATTTTCTTTCGCTGTCATTATATCCACCAATTTAAAGTGTTGGTGAATCATACCTATTCCTAATTCTATTGAATCTTTTGGTGATGAAAATGTTACTTGCTTACCATCTATATAAATAGAACCGCTGTCGGGAGAATAAATTCCCGACAGCATGTTCATTAATGTAGATTTGCCTGCGCCGTTCTCGCCTAATAAAGCGTGAACTTCGCCTCCAATTACTTTTAAATTAACATTCTCATTCGCCTTTAGTGCTCCAAAAGATTTTGTAATATTTTTCATTTCTACTGAAATATTATTATGCACTTTTTAGCCTCCTGAAACTATTTTTGAGCACCTGTTGCTTTTACGCCTTCAATTACTCCCTTTGTCTTCCAAATGTCTGCTCTTTCTAGAGTCTGACCTTCTTTGCAAAGTAAAGTTCCGTCTGCGTACTTAATTTCTCCTGAGAATGGAGCTAAGTCGCCAGCAATAATAGCTTTTTGTGCTTTTTCAACTTCTGCTTTAACATCATCTGAAACAAGATCTGTCATAGGAGCTAGTCCAATGTACCCATCTTCTAATGTTCCATAGTAACTTTCTGGTTTGAACTTATTGTCCATAATGCTCTGAATTACACTTGTGTAGTATTTGTCATGGTACCAAATTGGTGCTGTTAATACTGCTTTAGGTGCAACATCTGCTTTGTCTAAGTTGTATCCGATTGAGTAAACGCCTGCTGCTTCTGCTGCAAGTGCTGGTCCTGTTGTATCGCAGTGCTGTGCAATTACGTCACAACCTTGTGAAATTAAAGCTTCTGCTGCTTCTTTTTCTTTTGCTGCATCAACCCATGAGTTGATGTATACAACATTTACTTCAGCCTTAGGATTTACTGACTGAACACCTCTAGTGTATGCATTAATTCCAATATTTACTTCTGTGTTTGAGAATGCAGCAACATAACCAAGCTTATTGCTCTTAGTTGTCTTACCTGCAACAATACCTGCTAGATATCTTGCTTCTTCCATTGCACCGAAGTAGTTATCAAAGTTTGTGTCGTTCTTTTTATTTCCTGAGAAATGTAAGAAGTAGTTGTCTGGATATTCTTTAGCTAGTTTGTCTAAAGTATCCATGTAACCATAACTTGTTCCAACAATAACTTTGCAACCTTCATCCATTAAATTCTTTGCTGCTGCTTCAACGTCCTGTGCATTTTCTGGAACTTCTTCTAAGAAAGTAGTTTCTACCTTGCCACCAAATTCTTTTTCCATAGCGATTCTACCATTGTCCTGGGCTTCTGAGAAACCACCGTCTTTAGCAGATCCGATATAGATAAATCCAACCTTTAGAGCATCTTCCTTTGTGTCGCCACCGCCACAAGCAGTCATACCTAATGCCAAGATTAGCACTAAAGCAACTGCAATAATTTTTTGCATTTTTTTCATTTTTTCCTCCTAAGCAAAACTCAACTTGTTTAACTACATAATAGTGTATAATATTATACTCTTATTATGCTCTACTATCAAGAGAAAAAGTCTTGATTTTCATCAAACATACAAATGTTTTTTTCTCTTAATTACTATTGTCACTACCTACTCTTCAAAAGTTATTTCTCCATCAACAATTTTTTCAATTACTGCCAACGATGAAACTTTATATCCTTTCTCTCGTAGTAGTTTTGCGCCACCTTGGAATTTTTTTTCTATTATAATTCCAATGCCAACAACTGTTGCGCCTGCTTCCTCTACAATCTTTGTAAGCGCCATAGAGGCTTGCCCATGGGCTAAGAAATCATCAAGAATCAACACCCTATCACCTTTGTTAATAAACTTCTTTGATACTCTTATTACAGATTTAGTGCCTTTGGTAAAAGACATTGACTCTGCTTCATAGAATCCTTCAACCATAGTGTTAGGCTGCTGTTTCTTTGCAAATACTGCTCTCGGATATCCAAAATATGGTGCTGTTAAACACGCTATTGCAATCCCGCTCGCTTCAACAGTCAAAATCTTATCTACCTTTTCGCCTTCAAATCTTTTCGCAAACTCTGCCCCCATCTGGCTCATAAATTCCACATCAATCTGGTGGTTTACAAAGCCATCCACCTTGACAATCTGAGTTCCTATTGATTCTCCTTCGTTTAATATCTTGTCTTTTAGTTCTTTCATACTTTCCTCACTATTCCATAGAAATTGCAAATAATGCAGCTGCGCCGCCAGAATGAATAAAAACAATGTTTTCATCATTATCAAAATATCCGTTTTTATTTAAATCTAGAATACCACCAAAAGTTTTTCCTGTATATACTGGATCTACAAAAATACCTTCCGTTTTTGCTAATTTTTTGATAGCATCATTACCCATTTTTGATGGTATTGCGTATCCAGCCCCATAATATTCCTTAATTACAATGTCCTCAAGGGATACAGGATTTTTGATACCTAATATCTGACAACTCTCCTCAATAAGTTTCATAATACCGTCCTTGCAGCTTAGATCTTCTCCAATTAAAATCCCAGTCACCTTTGTTTTAGGGCTTATAAGCTTTGCTCCTAGTATAATGCCTGCCAATGTTCCTCCAGAGCCTGTGCATGAAACTATGTGTAATTTCTCTTTTTGCTCATCCATAAGCTGATCAAACAGCTCATACATTCCATCAATATAGCCTAAAACTCCAATTCCCATTGAGCCACCAACAGGTATGCTATACGGCTTTTTGCCCTTTTGTTCTAATTCATTACAAACCTCTTTTATTCGGCTGTAAACGTCTCTAAAGTCGCTGCTCATTACAAACTCGACTGGTACATCCATAATATCATCAAGAAGCAAGTTACCTTTAGTATCCATAACCCCTTCACCTTGAAGAACTAGACGGACATCAAGCCCTAGTTTTCTGCAACATGCCGCAGTAATTGTTGCATGATTTGATTGAGCTCCCCCAGTAGTAATAATCGTATCATAGCCATTTTCAATAGCCTCTGCCAAAATATATTCAAGCTTCCTAACCTTGTTACCGCCAAGAGAAATTCCAGTCATATCATCTCGTTTAATATAAACCTTTTGGTTGTCTTTAAACTCTTTACCTATATTCCCAAGTTCCTTTAACGGAGTAGGAAAACAGCCAAGAGATATTCTTTTAATACCGTCTGTTACCTTGTTCATTTTTGTCTCCTTACCTGTAAAAAATCTTTGTGAATATTCTACCACAAAATAGCTATTTTTGTCTCTTTATGTTAGAATGTTTTTATGAGTATTGAAAACAAACGAAGGAAAAAAGCCAAAAGGCGCACTACTAAGTATAGAATAACCAAAAAAACTGTCATAATACTAATTATAACAGTTCTTATTTTATTTATATTATCCAAAGGAGTTTCCCTAGCACTTGAATATTCAAAGGTCAATGATCCACCAAAGGATAATTTACCATACCCTGTTAGAGGTGTTGATATAAGCCACTATCAAGGTAAAGTTGATTGGAATACACTTAGCAAAAATGAAATATCATTCGCCTTTATTAAAGCTACTGAAGGAAGCGGTCACCTAGATAAGAACTTCCAAAAGAATTGGGATGAAGCCCACAAGACAAATTTAAAAATAGGTGCATATCACTTTATGAGCTTTGAAACAAGCGGCGAAGAACAAGCTAAAAATTTCATTAAACACGTCAAGAAAGAAAAAGGCATGTTGCCACCTGTTGTTGATGTGGAATACTATGGCAAATTCATTGGCAAACCGCCTGAAAGAAACGTCATTTACTCTACCCTTGATCCTTTACTTGAAAAGCTAGAGAGAGAGTACAATCAAAAGCCTATAATCTATGTGAATACAGCTATGTACAAAAAATACATTCAAGGACGATATGACAATGACATTTGGCTCGCCGACCTTAGCGCCCCAGAAAGTTTACCTGACGGCAAGAACTGGGAGTTCCTGCAGTATTCATTCAAAGGCAAGTTAAAAGGCTATTCAGGTTATCTACCTCACTTAGACTTAAACGCATATAACGGTTCTAAACTTGATTTCATAACTAAATATTAATACAAAAATCGGGCATAAAGCCCGATTTTATTTATTTATATTTATCTGCCAAAATTCTTCCTACATGAACACCACTTGCAGATGCTTGAGAAAGAGAATGTGTAACTCCAGAGCCATCTCCTAGAGCATAAACACCCTTAATTGCAGTTTCTAAGTTTTCATCAACTGCTATTTTAGAATTATAGAACTTAACCTCAACACCATAAAGCAATGTATCTTCATTTGCTGTTCCTGGTGCAATTTTGTCAAGAGCATAGATCATTTCAATAATGTTATCCAGCTGTCTCTTTGGAATAACAAGACTTAAATCTCCTGGTGTAGCTTTAAGTGTTTGCCTTGTAAAGCACTTTTGCATACGTCTGTCGCTGCTTCGTCTGCCTTTCACCAAGTCCCCAAATCTTTGTAGAAGAACGCCACCTCCAAGCATATTGGATAACTTAGCAATTGACTCACCATATTCATTACTGTCCTCAAAAGGCTCTGTAAAATGGTTTGAAACAAGTAGTGCAAAGTTAGTGTTTTCTGTTCTAAGTGCTGGGTCAGCATAACTATGGCCATTTACAGTAACGATACCATTAGTGTTTTCCGCTACAACCTCGCCATATGGGTTCATGCAGAATGTTCTAACTGAGTCATTGTATTTCTCTGTTTTGTAAACAATTTTACTTTCATAAACATCATCTGTAATGTGCTTAAAAATTTCTGCTGGTAGCTCTACTCTAACACCAATATCCACTCTGTTACTCTTTTGACTAATTCCCATTTTTTCACAAACGCTAGCAATCCATTTTGAACCAGATCTACCTGTTGCAAGAACCAAATCACTACAAGTGAATTCTTCACCTTTGTCAGTTCTAATTAGGAAATCATGGTCTCCTCTAATCTCTACATCTTGGATTGTAGTCAAAAACTTATGTTCAACATTGGTCTTTGAATATTCAAAAATTTCCTTTAATATTCTTGCATTTCTATCTGTTCCCAGGTGTCTAACCTTAGCTTCAAGTAGATGCAAATTGTTTCTAAGAGCAATTGTCTTTAGCTCAGAATCTCCTGTAGAATATAGTTTTGCATCAGCCCCTCCATTTTCACAAAGAACTTCATCAACATATTCCATTAATTTCATCGCATTATCTACACCTACATATCTGTGTAGATCTCCCCCAAACTGCGTTGTAATATTGTATTTGCCGTCAGATAACGTTCCTGCTCCACCATATCCATTCATAATATGACATGGAGAACATTTAATGCAATTTTCAACCTTTCCTGCTGATATTGGACACTTTCTTTTTTCTAATGAAGCCCCCTTATCAATCATAAGCACACTTGCATTATTCTTGCGTTTAGTTAATTCATAACTCATAAAAACACCGCTTGCGCCTGCTCCTACGATAATAATATCATAATGTTTCATAAACTTTTCTCCTTCTTTAATTTACTACATACATACTTTATATTAATTTTTATAAAAATACAATTCCTTTTATCAACTTTATGTTATAATAAATTATATTTTTTAGGAGGATTTATAATAATGGATAAACGCAACGTATTAATTGGTAGTTTTTTTCTCATCGCCGCTTTATTTTGTATAATAACTTGGCTAACTAAAGGCTATGAGCCTTATTTTGCAACAGGTGTAGTTTTATTCCCTCTTGTTGCTATCGCTTTTTTTAAGAGAGCTAGACCAAAATAATAACATAAAAGGACAATAGCCTAATGGTTATTGTCCTTAATTTTTGCTTGTAATTTAATTACTATTCAGCATCTGCTTCTGCTTCTGCCTTTTCTGCTGCAGCCATAATGTCTTCAAATTCTTTTACTGCTGCTTCAAATTCTGCATCGTCTTCGATATCAACGATTTCGAATTCATCGTCTTCGACTTCTTTATATCCGTAAATATAAACATCATCGCTCTTGTCATCTGGAATTAAAGCAATATATTCTTTGCCTTCAACTTCAAATACTCCTAGAATTTCGCACTCTAATTCTTTTTCGTCGTCAAACTCAAGAGTGATTATATCTTTTTCTTCGCTCATTTTAATTTCCTCCAATTAATTTTGATTTAATAATAACACTTACTATATCACCCCTTAGGCAATTTATCAATGAAAAAATTCAATTATGTTCATAGCTATTTTTTCAGTTATGCCTTTAACCTCCATAAGCTGCATTTTTTGCGCATTTTTCACATTATTTACACTGCCAAAATGGGTTAGCAAGTCGTTTCTCTTTTTTGGGCCAATTCCTTCAATTTGATCTAGTACTGAATTCATATTCTTTTTGTCACGAATGCCTCTATGATATTCAATTACAAACCTGTGGACTTCCTCTTGAATACGCCCTAAATACTGAAAAAGCAACGTATTGTCCTTTAATTCTTCAAGTAAAAATTCCTCACCGATTTTATAAACCAAATCCTTAGTTCTATGACTATCATCTTTGGCCATTCCCACCACTGGAATTTTTACATCTAACGCATTTAAAACGTCAATAACAGCTCCAACATGACCTTTCCCACCATCTACCAGAATTAAGTCTGGATATGGTAAAAATCCTGGGTCTCCATCAATTGCTCTCTTGATCCTTCTAAACAAGACTTCCTGCATACTTCCGTAATCGTCATAGCTTTCTGCTGTTTTGACCTTAAACTTTCGATAAGCCTTTTTGTTTGCCTCAAGCCCGTCAAAAACAATCATAGCTCCAACAGTATCTACGCCATTTGTGTTAGATATATCATATGCCTCAACCCTGTAAGTTTCATCATCATATTGAGCATTAGTACCATTTGCAACATTGATTATCCTGCAAACCTCTCTCCCAACGGAGTTTTTTCTCTCCACTTTCTTTTTTCTTCGTTCCTCTGCACTGCTTGAAGTTTCCGCCACATCTCGCTTGGCAAGATCCAAAATAGCCTTCTTCTCCCCACGTTTTGGCACACCAATAGTAACTCGCTTGCCCCACAGTTGTTCTAAGTATTCCTCAATTAATTCAACTTCCTTTGGCTCTTTTGCAAGCAAAATTTCCTTTGGACCCGATGTCATCTTGCCATAATGTTGTTTCAAAAACGCACTTACAATTTCTGCATCTTCCTCTTCAAAGCTAAATTCAACGTCAAACACTTCCCTACCGCTAAGTTTACCTTCTCTAACAAAAAACACTGTAATTTGATTTTTTCCAGCCTGCAAGACTATATCCATATCCTTGTCACTGCTAAGTACAACCCTCTGTTTTTCTGACAAGATTTTTGCAGCAGCAAGGTAATCACGATATCTAGCTGCCTCTTCAAATCTTAATTCTTCCGCTGCCAAGTTCATCTTTTCTGTTAGAAACTCAACAATTCCAACTTTTTTTCCTTTCAAAAATTCATCAATAGACTTAATTTTTTCGTTGTAGGCTTCTTTGCTTATCTTGGAAATACAAACGCCATCGCATTGCCCTATATGGTAATTTAGACATGGTCTATGGTTCTTGGGAAAATCCTTCATAGCACACTTTTTGAGACTATATGTACTATTTAGAAGGTCAATCATTTGGTTAACTGCCGTCGCATCGCTAAAAGGCCCATAGTACTTGCCACCATCTTTTAACACAGTTCTAGTCTTTTGAATTCTCGGAAACTCCTCATTGGTGATTTTAATATATGGATATGTTTTGTCATCTCGAAGCAAAACATTATATTTCGGCATATATTCTTTTATTAAATTGTTTTCAAGTATTAAAGCTTCCATTTCACTTCCACAGTTAATATATTCAAACTCGTGGATTTGCTTAACCATAGCTTTAACTTTATTGTCCATATTTTTAGACGACTGAAAATACTGGCGCACTCTATTTTTTAGGGAAACGGCTTTCCCAACATAAATAACTTGCCCCAGCTTATCCTTATGCAGATAGACTCCTGGAGAATCAGGAAGTTTCTTTAAATTTTCTTTTATATCCGTCATAATTTATCCTTTAGTAAGGCCACTCTCTCTTTTTCTTTTCAGCCCTTTGCCTTGCCAGCTCCAAAATCTTTTCTTCTCTTGCTCTTTTTGCTGCCAATTCTCTTTTCTTTCTTAAACGTTTTTTACTTGTTTTCATTGTTATTAATAGAACTAATAATGCCAAAATTACTAAGGCTATTATTATCATCATCAAGTTAGATATACCTAGAATTGTCCAAGGTCCACCTTTTTTGACGCTTTCTCCTATGGAAACATCAACCTTATCCACTAAAGTCCCTGCATCTTTAATTTTGACGTACCCTACTACAGTTCCTTTTTTGACTGGGGCTTCAATATCATCTTTAAGGACAACCTCAGTTGTTACTACAGAGTTTTCTGTTGTTTTTGGGAGAGTAACATAGGCTCCTCCATTTACAAATACTTCTGCACTAAGCTTGGCACCTCTTTTGATTTTGACCTTTCCCACTGCCTCATCTTTTGGAATTGCTTCATAAGTTTTAAAGTTATCAAAAGCATACATTAGCAAGGTTTTACTTTCTTCAAATCTAGCTAAATCTTCACTACTACCTAATACCACTGAAATTACTTCTGTACCATCTTTTTTTGCTGCTGCTGCTAGACAATGTCCAGAACTATTCATTAAACCTGTTTTAACGCCAATAGCAAGGTCGTATTTCAAAGTTTCATTTTTGCCATCTAGCTTATATGTATGTTTTTTATCATATAGCAATCTATTTGTAGTTTTAAAAGTTCTCTCATCGCTCTTATTTGTTGCCTCAATAGTGTAATCTATCTTTTTTACTATTTTACGTATTTCTTTATATTCCATTGATTTTGCAGCAATCAAAGCCATGTCATAGGCTGTTGAGTGATGCTTAATATTGTTTGTAAGCCCGTTAGCACTTATAAAGTTGCTGTTTTTGCACCCAATAACCCTTGCTTTTTCATTCATCAACTGATAGAAATTCTCAAGGCTTCCTGCAACTTCAACTCCAAGAGCTATTGCCGCATCATTGGCAGAGTATATTAGCATTGCATTTAAAAGTTCCTCTACCGTTAGCTTTTCACCCTTCTTTAGGTTCATATTATTTCCCTTAATTCCAATAGCCTCTTTGGGTGCTACAATTTCTTTTTTTAAATCCAGATTTTCCACAACAAGTATTGCTGTAAGCATTTTGGTAAGACTGGCAGGAGTTCTAATTTCCTCCATATTTTTTTCATAAAGCACTTCTTTTGTTTTGCTATCAATTACAACAGCTGCCCTACTCACAATATCTGGTTCTTCATTAGAAGCAAAAGTAGGTACTACTTGTAAAAAAAGTAGTACCACAACCATTGTTATTATTGATAGTCTGTTTAAACTTTTGTTTTTCAACTTACTATCCTCCGAAATTATATTTTGAAAAAGTAGTCTGCTAATTCAAACCCACTATTAAATGGCTTACCATTTATTGCAGCAGCTTCTGTAAATCCGTTCGCTTTGTTTACGTCTTTTTCGTTATTACTTCTATATATAACGTACGGAACTGGATCTGACGAATGTGTTCTAATTGCCAAAGGAGTTCTGTGATCTGGAACAATTAAAACTGTATAATCTTCTTTTGAGTCATTTAGATAGTCAACTACTGGCTTTAGCACTTTGTTGTCAATATCTTCTAAACACTTGATTTTGCCTTCCATATCTCCTTGATGAGAACATTCATCTGGCCCTTCAAGGTGCATATATACAAAATCTTTACCATTTTTAAATTCTTCTATTGCCGCTTTTGTTTTGCCTTCGAAGTTTGTATGGAGAGTTCCTGTTGCTCCGTCAATATGTGGAGCTTCAAGACCTGCACAAATGGCGATTCCTTTAATTAAGTCAACGGCTGAAATGGCAGTTCCATCAATTCCATATTTATCTTTAAATGAGCTTAGGCTTGGTTTCTTACCTTGTCCCCAAATCCAAATAGTGTTAGCTGGGTTCAAGCCTTTTTCCATTCTCGCTTTATTTACTGGATGATCCTTTAATATTTCATAGCTTTTCTTCATCATATCTACCATTAACTGGCTGTTTGGGCCTTTTGGTAAATTGTCGCCTACTGGTTTTCCTAGAACATCATGAGGTGGTGTGAAGTCATATTCTGTTTCTCCATCCTTAATAATTAGGCAATGTCTATAACTAGTTCCTGTATGAAAATGCAGTTTTTCAGTTGCAAAAGCTTCATTAATAGCCTGCATAAGTTCGTCTGCTTCTTCTGTTGAAATATCACCTGAACTATGGTCTGTTATGATTAAATCTTCATACTCCCCTTCACCTGTAAGTGTTATGATGTTTGTTCTAAATGCAACGTCATTGACATCCATATCTATACCAATACTTGCCGCTTCTAGTGGAGATCTACCTGTAAGATAAATCGAAGGATCATATCCCATAACTGATAGGTTCGCCGCATCACTACCTGGCGCAATGCCTTCTGGAATTGTTTGAACCATTCCAATCTCACCTTTAGTAGCTAACAAAGTTGCCATTGGCATATTTGCTACTTCCAGTGGTGTTTTTCCTTCTAAAACATCTATTGGGTCATCTCCTGCTCCATCTGGAACTAAAATAAAATACTTCATTATTTTTCTTCCTCAAATTTCTTCATAAATTCAATTAACTTATCAACGCCTTCTTCTGGCATTGCGTTGTAGATACTTGCTCTCATACCTCCAATTGATCTGTGTCCACCAAGATTATGAAGTCCTGCTTCCCTTGCTTCGCTTACAAATTTCTTGTCTAATTCTTCATCACCTGTTACAAACACAACATTCATAAGAGATCTGTCATCACCCTTAACTGGACAAGAGTATAGGTCGCTTCCATCAATATAATCATAAAGCTTAGCTGCTTTCCTTACGTTGATTTCGTTTAGAGCCTTAACCCCACCTTCATTTTTAATCTTTTTGAAAACTTCTCCAGCAACATAAATAGGGAAGCATGGTGGTGTGTTATACATTGAATCATTATCCACGTGGATTTTGTAATCTAAGTAAACAGGTGCATCTTTTGGTGCAAATCCTATTAAGTCTTCTCTAATTATCACAATCGTAACCCCTGATGGTCCAATATTTTTTTGTGCTCCTGCATAGATAACTCCAAATTTAGATACATCAATTTCTTCACTCAAAATGCAAGAACTCATATCTGCAACAAGAGGAATATCTCCAAAATCTGGTGTTTCTGCATAGTGTGTTCCATAAATTGTATTGTTATACGTAATATGAACATAGTCTGCATCTTCTCTAATCTGGTCTTTTGTTACTTTTGGAATATATGTAAATGAATCTTCTTCTGATGACGAGGTTACTCTAATGTCTCCAAACTTCTCTGCTTCCTTTGCAGCTTTTTTTGCCCAGGAGCCACCGACAATATAATCAGCCTTTTTGCTATTTCTTAATAAATTTAAAGGAATCATAGAAAACTGCAGTGTTCCACCACCCTGCACAAAGATAATCTTGTAGTTATCTGGAATATTCATAATTTCTTTTAAATTAGCAGTAGCATCTTCTAATATTTTCTTGAAGGTTTTGGAACGATGACTCATTTCAAGTACCGATTCCCCACATCCCTCATAGTTAGTCAAATTGTTTGCAGCATCTTCCATTACTTCTAGAGGAAGCATTGATGGACCTGCTGAAAAATTATAAGCTCTTTTGTTTGTCAAATTAGACACCTCCATTATTCAATAATATTTTATAAATTTGACATCTATTATAACACTTTACCAAGAGTCAGTAAAGTGTTATAATGTTCTCTACGAATAAATATACATATAGAAGGAAGGATTGATTATGTACAAAATTGCAACATTAAACAAAATATCTCCTGTCGGTTTAAGTCGCTTGGATGATAAATATACTTTAGTCGAAGACATAAATGATGCAGCAGGAATTATAGTTAGAAGTCAGAACATGAAAGATATGGATTTCAGTTCCAATCTGTTAGCCATTGCTCGAGCTGGTGCTGGAGTAAATAATATTCCTCTTTCAGAATGTGCTGAGCAAGGTATTGTGGTATTTAATACACCTGGTGCAAATGCAAACGCAGTTAAAGAACTTGTAATCGCTGGTCTATTTTTGGCAGCTAGAAATTTACCTGCTGGTATGAGCTGGGCAAACAGCCTAACCGAAAACGTAAGCAAATCAGTTGAAAAAGGCAAAGGTCAATTTGCTGGTACTGAAATTATGGGCAAAACTCTTGGCGTTATTGGGCTTGGGGCTATTGGAGTTCTAGTTGCAAATGCAGCAAGAAAACTTGGTATGAATGTAATTGGATACGATCCATTTATCACTCTTAAATCCGCTCATGAATTATCAAATCAGATTCCTGTATTCAAGGATTTAGCTGAAATATTACCTCAGTGCGATTACGTCAGCCTTCATGTTCCAGTTTTAGAATCAACTGAAGGTATGATGGATAAAAGACGTTTTAGTCAAATGAAAGATGATGCTGTTTTACTTAATTTCTCTAGGGATAAGCTTGTAAACGAAAACGCCTTGTTAGAAGCATTAGATGGAGAAAAAATCTCTAAATATGTGACAGATTTTCCAACAGAAAACCTTATGGGTAAAGACGGTATTGTTCTAATCCCTCACCTTGGGGCTTCAACAAAAGAAGCAGAGGACAACTGTGCTGTTATGGCATCAGAAGCTTTGATGGAATATATCGAAAAAGGAAATATCATCAATTCTGTTAACTTCCCTGCTTGCTCTATGGGAGAATTAAATAGAGAAGCCCAAGCTAGAGTTTGTATTATGAACAAAAATATACCATCAATGCTAGGTAGAATAACTGGTATTATGGCTGATTTAAACATTAACATTAGAGACCTTACAAACAAAAGTAAAGGCGAATATGCTTATACTATGATGGATATTGACGGAGATGTGACTGAAGAAGAATTAAGAGCAGCTTTAGCCATCGACGGTATTATTAGAATCAGAGTAATTAAATAATATATTTTTTGAAAAAAACGACAACAAAATTGCCTCCTATCCATGCAAATGGGTTGGAGGCATAATTAATTTGTCAGAAATATTTATTCTTTGGTTTCCATATACACTTTGTTAAATAAAATCCCAAGGCACAAAACCCATGCTAAGAAATAAAACCAAAACAGCAATGCAACAATCGTTGCCAAAGAGCCATATAGAATGTTGTAGTTTGCAATATTTGCAGTATATTTGGCATAAACTACTGTAACAAGTAAAAGCCCCACAGATGCAAAACAGGTTCCTGGTATTAACTCTTTGAATTTAACTCTATTAGTTGGCAAAAAGTAATATGTAAATCCAATGGTCAAGAAATAAAGAACTAATGCTATAGGCCATCTTAAATAAAGCCAAATAACTCCAGTGTCTTCATCTAGTCCAACTATTGACAACACAAGTTCCAAAATCAGTTCCCCATAGACCATTACAACCAATGCAAATATCACTGTCACAATGGTCAAAAGCATAGTTCCTACAGCCCTAAGCCTATCTCTAAAGTACCCTTTTCCTGTGGATTGTCCATCAGAATAAGTGAAATTTGTTATTCTCATCATTGAGAACTGTGCTCTTGAAGCTGCCCACATTGCAATTAAAACGAAAACAACACTAAGGGCTCCAGAACCTCCACCAAGAACTAACCTGGAAATTTCCTCCCCAAAATAGCCTCCCGTATAATCAAGGAGCCATCCAACGGCCTCTTCTAGTGATTGTTTGAAAACCGATGACATAATCTGCGAAATTATAAGTATTATAGGGACTAAGGATAACAAAAAATAAAATGATAATTGAGCTGCAAACCCCTGGTAATAGGGATCTCTAAATTGCTTAATTCCAAGGGCGAGCATTTTAAAAAAACGTGCCTTCATCATTCTTCCTCTTCACTTAATAATTCTCTTAATTTTTGTAGTGCATTACCTCTATGGCTAATTTTGTTCTTATCCTCACTTTTAAACTCTCCAAAAGTAATATCATATCCAAGTGGGACAAACAAAGGATCATATCCAAATCCACCATCGCCTCTTGGTTCAAGGAGAATATGGCCTTCAACTTCTCCTCTAGCCACTAATTTCTTGCCTGATGGATAAACCATAGTGATGACACTTACAAAGCGTGCCGTTCTCTGGTCAAAAGACAGCCCCTGAAGCATTTGAGTCAGTTTGTAGTTGTTTGCTTCGTCATCGCCATCTACTCCTGCGAAACGGGCAGAATAGACCCCTGGAGCACCAGCTAAAGCATCCACTTCAAGTCCAGAATCATCTGCAATGGTTATGCTATTACAAAGTTTCATAATTTCATACGCCTTTTTGTATGAATTCTCTTCAAAAGTCTTACCATCTTCAATGATTTCAACATCTGGAACCCCCGCTTCATGGCGAGAAATTATTTCCATTCCAAAATCTTTTGTAATCGCTTCTATCTCTTTAATTTTATGTTTATTTTGCGTTGCTGCAACTATTTTAATCATAATACACCTCCATATATCCTTTTATTATACCATATTTCTGCATATTGTAGCAATCTACCATAACAATCAAAATTTTGAATACCTAAATACTTAGTTACAAAAAAGAAAATAGCAGTTACACTATTTGTAACTGCTACCTTCCTTGAGTATATATAAGAGTTGAACTTTACTTTCTATAAGTCCAGCGCATAAATCGCTGCACCTATAGCCCCTGTAAGCTGAGCATTTGGAGGCACAATTATCTCTCTACCAATAACATCTTTCATAGCCCGCACTACTCCAGAATTTATTGCTACGCCTCCTACCATTACGACACTGTCATTTATTCCTACACGTTTTGCAAGACTCGCTACACGCTTTGCTACAGAATTGTGTATTCCAGCGACAATATCTTCAACTTTCGCATCTGCAGATAGATGCGAAATTACTTCTGATTCTGCGAAAACAGTACAAGTATTACTGATTGAAACAGCATTCTCAGATTTGGAATCTAGATCTCCAAGATTTGATATTTCCGTTTCTAATACATTTGCCATTACATCAAGGAATCTTCCTGTCCCTGCTGCGCATTTATCATTCATTACAAAGTTTTCCATTCTTCCTTGTTTGTCTATTTTCATAGCTTTAGCGTCTTGCCCGCCAATATCTATGATAGTTCTAACCTCAGGTACGAGAAAAACAACACCCTTAGTATGACAGCTAAGTTCACTTATCTGTTTGTCGGCCCCTTCATACTTCATTCTTCCATATCCAGTTGCTACTATCTTATGAAAGTCTTCAATTTTTAGCCCGCATCTTGATATAATTTCTTCATTTAGTTTTTGAGGACCACTTGTGCCTGTTCCAAAAGGAATTATTGCTTTTGCAACAATCTCCTTGTTTTCGTTCATCACAACACCTTTACAAGCAGTGGACCCAATATCTACACCTAGTACATACACTGTTTTTTCTTCCTCCTGATTTTTGATTTATTCTGGATTCGTACAATTCTGTAACTTTCCATCTATTACTTGTGCCTTAATGTTGTCTAGTGAAGTAGATACTAAGTTATCAACTGCAGTTTCTGTAAAGAATGCAAAGTGTCCTGTTAGCCTTACGTTATCCATGTTCATTAGTTTTTCAACACATGTGCCCTTTAATTTTTCCATATCAACATTTTGATTTACATATAATGTTTCACATTCAAGAACGTCAATTCCCGCACCCGCTAGGTGGTTATTTTCTAATTCTGGAATTAATGCGTCGATATCAATAAGCGCCCCTCTACCTGTGTTTACTAGAATAGAACCAGGTTTCATTAACTTAATGTTATCAGCATTGATTAAGTGATATGTAGCATCAACTAAAGGTAAGTGTAATGATACAATGTCAGATTCTCTAAGAACTTCTTCTAAAGTATCTTTGTATTCGATAATTCCTTCAGCTGCTGGATTCTTGACAACATCGTTACCAATTACTTTTGCACCAAGAGCCTTAAATAGCTTTGCTGCTGTAAGTCCAATGTATCCAGTACCAACAATACCTACTGTACAACTTCTAATTTCTCTTGAAATCACTTTTTTGTCCCATTTGAAATCTCCACATTGCATAGCTTTTTCTATATGTTTTACATTTCTTAGCAAAGACATTGCATGTGTAAGAGCAAGCTCTGCGATTGCATTTGGTGAATATCTTGGAACGTTTGTAATAGAAACGTCATACTTGCGAGCAAGTTCTAAATCAAACATGTCTACTCCAGCTGTTCTTGATGAAATTTGTTTGATTCCCATTTCCTTCATTTTTTTGAAGATTTCTTCGTCCTTCACAGGAATAACCTGCTGAGTTGATATTCCGTCATAGCCTTTTGCTCTTTCAATAGTATCAACGGTAATTAAATCAGTTTCCTGTTTAACCTCGATATCATTTTCTGTAGACCATCTGTTGAAAGCATCAACTTCGTAACCCTGTACGTGATAGGCAATAATTTTCATTTCTTCCTCCTAAATCAATATAACTACTGATATTCAAATTCATAATAACGCTTTAATAATTAAATAATTAGTCTTTAAATTTTTAAGTCATTTTTACTGTTTTAATCAAAGAAGTTCAAAAGGTACCATTCTTTTAAACTAACCCATAAGTACGATTTCGGGCATGATGTAATTACAGCATCTCATTATTTACTGTTTTAATTTCGATATGGTTGTGTGGGCATCATCCCCACACAACCCTTGAGACTTTTATAATTTTGGATTCATTAAATTTATTAAGTTTTAATTATTAATTTGTTATTTGTATAAGTTACCAGCGATTACCATCTGCTGAACCTGTGATGTACCTTCATAAATAGGTAAAATTCTTGCATCACGGAAAATTCTTTCGATTCTATAGTCTTTTACATAACCATATCCACCATGAAGCTGTAATGCTTTGTATGCAACTTCATTTGCAACTTCTGCTGCATAGTATTTAGCCATTGAAGATTCAATTGCTGGGCTCTTGCCGTTATCCTTAACCTGTGCAGCATGGTGTACTAATAGTCTAGCAGCTTCAATTTTTGTTGCCATATCAGCTACAGTAAACTGTGTGTTTTGGAATTTAGAAATTGATTTTCCAAACTGTACTCTTTCTTTTGTGTATTTAATCGCTTCGTCTAAAGCACTCTGAGCAACACCTACCGCCTGAGCTGCAACACCAATTCTGCCAGCTTCAAGAGTGTTCATCATTACTTTAAATCCACGATTTTCGTCGCCTAGAAGATTTTCCTTTGGAACCTTAACGTTATCAAAGATTAAATCCGCTGTTCTAGTTCCTCTGATACCCATCTTGTTTTCATGAGCACCATGAGAGAAACCTTCCCACTTAGTTTCTACGATGAATGTAGAAATTCCTGCAGTTCCCTTGCCTTTTGTTGTAATCGCTGTAACAATTGCAAAGTCACAGAATGGCGCATTTGTGATCCAACATTTTCTACCATTTAGAATATAGTAGTCCCCCTCTAGCTGTGCTGTAGTCGATGTAGCACCTGCGTCAGATCCTGCACCAGGTTCTGTAAGACCAAAAGCTCCTACAAGTGTACCTTCTGCAAGTGGTTTTAGGTATTTCATCTTTTGTTCTTCTGTACCAAAGTTTAGAAGTGGTAGTGCAACAAGTGATGCACCTGCTGTTAAATAAGTTCCAGCCGAAGCGTCAGCTCTTGAAAGTTCTTCCATGATGATTGCGTATGAAACATAATCAGCTCCTGCGCCACCGTACTCTGTTGGTACGATTGGTGATGAGAATTTATATCTTGATAATTTTTCGATAAATTCTTTAGGCATTTCCATATTTTCCTGGTCCATTTTTTCAGACATATCTGTGTCATAAATTTCATGTTTACAGAAATCTTTAATTGCCTTTCTCACTAGTTCTTGTTCTTTTGTGAATATCATTTTCTTTCCTCCATATATATAAACTTTTTAGTCTAACTTAGCATTTCAACAAAAGTCTGTACTCTTGTTCTAATTTGTTCACTGTTCACTGACTGCTGTTCAATTTCAATGTACAAGCTTGGTATTCCAGCTTTATCTAAATCGTCCTTAACAATTGGGTAGTCATATTCTTCTGGATCGCAGAATTTCATTAGTGCATAAACAACACCATCAAGTCCAAGTCTCTTTACATCGTCAACGATCATAGTTCCTCTCTTCTTTTCTGGATCATACGCTAATGTGCATCCTTCTAAATCTGACCACTGTCTTGCTAATCTTTCAATTGCAGTATCCCCTCTTTCAGGAACAAGTGTCATAAACTGTCTACTTTCCTGTGCAACATTATCAAATGCAACACTTACGTTGCTTTCTTCAAATACATCTAGAATTTCTTTTGAGTCCAAAATAATTCCAGTTACTAGAACTTTTTTGCCTTCAAAGATTTCTTCTGGCATTGATTTAAGAATGCTGTTTAATTCTTTAACAAGTGCAGTATGTTCTTCTTTAAGCATGAAATGTCCACTCTTAATTACAACATTTCTAATGTATGGTGTAATAGTGTTTAGATATTTTGGTACTAATTCAACAAATTCCTGCATTGTTCTTCTGTGTTCATTGTATACTTCGATACTCTTTTGCATGCTTTCTTCTGTAATTTCAGCTCCGCAAATATCTTCTAGCTTAGCTTTAACACCATTATATTCAGTCATAAGGTATTTAACTCCTGCTTCGATTTTTCTGTTCTGTGGATGAACAAAAGGTATCATAGGTACTGATTTAACCCCTGATTTCCAGTTTTGTGTCATACAAATCAATGTGTCACACATACATGGAATCATTACTGCTGATAAACCATCATAGCTGCCTCTTAGCCCATATTCTGCAATTGACTGCATAATTGAACAAGCGAATGCTGGGAAGTATTGTTTTGCGTGATCTAGTTCAACTTGACCGCCCCAAATTCCCATTGGAACCATTCCACCAGCATGTGCAATTTCTTCTGGTGTGTAAACAGGTAATGCTCCTATAACTTTTTTGCCTTCTTTTAGATATTCATCCATCATTTGTTTTGGATGATTAGCAACATAATCTAATCTTGAAATTATTTCATTTATAGCCATTATTCCTGTCCCCCATTTTCTTTTCTTTCTGACATTACTTCTACTAACCCTTGTAGTCTTGTTTCAAACTGTGCATCAGCAAAGTTTCTAGGGTCAGCCTGGTCTCCGTCAAATCCTGCATATGGAATACCTGTTTGTTCTGCAACTCTTCTCTGCATTTCATACTGAATGAAACTCATTAGCTTACAACTTCTATTCATATGATAAAAAGCACCGTCACAGCCACCCTCTACAAGAGAGTTAACTCTGTAATCTACCATTGTTTCTATGCTTACGTTGTTAAACATTGAGCTGTATGCTCTAGCCATTCCATCAAGGTCGTTTACTTCGTATTCTAATGCCCATGCGTGTGGATAAACACTACCTGTCATATTAACTCCGTATTTAGCTAAAGTTTTCATTTTGTATCCAATATATGGCCAACATGGAATTCCTTCCATCATAATTCTATACTTTTCTTCGCCTCTAAATGTACTTGTACCGTTTTTTGCATTATCTTCTAGATATTCAACCAGTAGCTTGAATGCTTCTGTAGTTTCCTTTTTACCTCTAGCACAAACAATTACAGCCATGTATGTAAATAGGTCAAATCCGTTCATCGGTGATGGTGATGCTCCTGCAGGCAGACTCATTGAGTACTTCCATAGTTTTCCGTTTTCTGAAGAAATCTTCATAACTTCTTCTAGTCTCTTTGGATCAAAAGCTTTACCTGAAATTTTTTCAAACTGTGATATTGCTTCTTCAAACTGTCCTTTTAAGTATTCGATTCTGCTATCAGAAACTTCTCTTTCGTAGTTATATGTAGTGTCAATCATAATTAATGGAATATTTAATTCTCTTGAAATATTTTCATACCATTTAATTACTTCATTACAAATGTTATTGCAACAACATAGGAAATCTGGAGTAGGCATTGGTAGTGTATCTGAACCGCCCTTAATTAAAACTCCAAAGTTTGTTCTCGCATATGCACAAAGGTCATTTGAGTATCCCTTGTCTTCTGCAAGCTCACATAGTTCCAAAGATTCTCTCTTTGCGGCAACTCCTGCCGCATGATTTTCTGGATATAGTAAGTTTAAGTCAAATATTTCTGCTAGTTCCTGTGGGAAAACTGAAGTTGCCCAACCAACTGGTCTACCAGCTTCCTTTGCTTTAAATGCGTTTTCATATTGTTCTGCAAGTAAATCATTAATAACGACTCTTGCATCTTTTTTTTCTGACATTTCCATCCTCCTATTTATAAAAACCGTATCTTTGAATTATTTAATAATTTCGCTGTTCTTTAAGTTTTCAATTTCTTCTGCTGATAGTCCCATTTCTTCTAGGATTTCTTCAGTGTGTTCGCCCATCTTTGGAGCTCTTACATATTCTCCTCTTGGATTTTCTGTAAACATTACTGGAGTGTTGTAAATTACACCTTCATTACCATTTTCATAAGTATGTCTAATTAGGTAGTCATTTGCCCAACACTGTTCATCGTTTAACACATCACTTGGTGTTGCAAGTTTTTCGTATGGAATACCTGCTTTTTGTAATCTTTCAGCCCATTCTGCAAATGGTCTTTTGATAAATTCTTCTTCCATCATGATTACAAATTCTTCTGTGTGTAAAACTGCACTCTTCATTGTGCTATATTTAGATCCTTTTAGATCAGGTCTTTCTATTACAATATCGCAGAATCCTGGGAACCACTTGTCATACTGGAAGAATGCAAGCTGTACCCACGCACCATCTGCACACTCATAAGTTGTGTTAAGTGGATTTGGTGGCTGACGACGAGTAATTGGCATTTGGTAATCATATTTAGCTGCTGATACCATAATACCCATTCCAAATACTGCTGTATGGAATAGAGAAACAGTTACTCTTTCACCAAGTCCAGTTTCTTTTTGTTTGTTTAGTGCAGCTAGAATTCCTGCAGCCAAACTCATACCTGCCGCATGGTCACCAAGACCCGCAACTGGGTTACAAGGTGAAGTTCCCTTTTCCATTAGACCAAGAGCAACTCCGCCTCTTGCGAAATATGCTGTGTAGTCAAATGCTGGATTATCTTTTGCTGGACCATTATCTCCATATCCTAAAAGATGTCCATATATAATATGTGGAGCTCTAGCCTTAACTGCTTCATAGTTCAAGCCGCTTTTGTCTAGTGCTTTTTGTCTTGTATTTGTTAAAAATATATCAGCAGAATCAAGTAACTTGAATACTAATTCAATACCTTCTTCAGTATTTGTATCAATTAGAATATCTCTCTTACCTGAGTTTTCGATTTCAAATAATGGATTTTCAAGTTCATCAATTGGGAAATTCCACTGCATTCCTACATAACGCATTGAGTCTCCTGATTTTGGTTCAATTTTAATAACCTCTGCGCCCCAGTCAGCTAGTAGTCTACCTGTTACAGGTGCTGCTACATAGTTTGCATACTCAATTACTCTTATTCCTTCCAATGGTAATCCGCTTTTTGCCATTTCGTCGTACCTCCTACAATACTCTTATAAAGTTCAATTTTATTAGTTTTATTTTACAAATAAAAGATTCAATTTTTCTTTTACGAGTATATATAAAGCAAGCTCCGTGCCAAAATTGATATTTTTTTAACATTTAAAATTAAAAAAAATACGAATCCATTGTTTTCAACCTTTTTGACAAAATTAATTATCAATTATTTTTAGAAAAAAAATAAGAAGAGATTAATATTAGTAAAAATCGTTTTTTTATAAACAAAACCCCTTATTTTCCTTTCGCATTATGCAAGTTTTTCGCATTATGCAACACTTTTAGATTAAAACAGTTTGCAAATTACATTATTCTTGCAACTTGCAAACCATTTAATTATCCTAATTCTTATTATCAAGCTGAATAAATCCGCTTTTAACTTTTCTATAAATAGTTGATGCGTTAATACCTACAGCCTCTGCTGCTCTAGTTACATTACCATATTTCAAAACTGCCGCTTGTATTATTTCCTGTTCAACAATTTTATGCGCTTCTTCGATTGTCATTAATTCATTAACCACAATTTTTGAATCCACATTACCATTAACATCTTGTCTATCATCTTGAATATTTGTAGTTTTCTTTATATCAACAACACTGTTTATAGAGTCAAGCCCTACCATTCTCTCAATTTGATCTGCATAAATATTATCTTGCGCCGAAAGAATCACTAGTCTTTCCATTACATTTTTAAGTTCTCTAATATTCCCAAGCCACTTATTATTAATTAATATGGTTTCAGCTTCCTTTGATAACTTAATCTGCCTGTTATACTTTTCATTAAAATGTTTAATATAATAGTTGCATATAGGTAAAACATCGTCTCTACGTTCCCTAAGCGGTGGCACTGTAATTGGAATTACACTTAGCCTGTAAAAAAGATCTTGTCTAAATACTGCTGGGTCTTGTAGTTCCTTTAGAGTCTTGTTTGTTGCACTTATAAATCTTACATCAACCTTTTTTTGTTCTATTCCACCAATTCTCATAATGCTGTTTTCTTGCAAAACTCTAAGTAGTTTCTTTTGAGTTTCAAGTGGAAGTTCTCCTATTTCATCAAGGAATAATGTACCACCATTGGCAGCTTCAATAAGTCCAATCTTGCCTTCTTTGTTGGCACCTGTAAATGCACCTTTTTCATATCCAAAAAGTTCTGATTCAATAAGCTCGCTTGGAATAGATGCACAGTTTATAGCTACAAAAGGTTCATCTCTACGCAAACTTTGACTCCAAATACTTCTCGTTATAATTTCCTTACCTACACCAGATTCACCAATAATAAATACAGATGCCTCTGATGGCGCTACTCTCGCAATAATCTTTTTGATATCTTCAATCGCCTTACTAACACTTATATACTCAATATCCTTTGAGTCTTCACTCCCTGCATTTTTGGCAAGCCCTACAATTCTGGATATGTCCCTACCTGTAAGCACGCCTCCTCTAAAGTTTCCTTCGCTGCCAAAGATAGGAATTGCAGTGTAGGATATTATCTTGCCGTTTGGATATGTAATATCCTTGTATATTTTTTTCTTTGTTTCAATTAGCTTTATCATTATTGGATCATCTACTATCTTTTTTTCAACTAACTGCATAATGTTTTTGCCAATCACATCTTTTCTCTTAAAAGGAAGTATTTGATCGCACAAACTATTCATACGTTCTATTACTCCATCTTTGTTAAATATAACAACAATTTCATCAATATGTTCCATTACATTTGTAACCATTCTATCTGTGGCAACTGCCTTGTCGAAAATGTATAGAAACAATTCATCTCCACTGTTAATTTTAACTTTGTACCTAAACCCAGATTGATTTAGCCCATCTACCGAAAAAGCTATTACATCATCGTTTTTCTCCTCACCAAAAACTAATGGTAAGTCTTCTGGTCTTTTAAATTCACTTGCAGAAAGCTGCTTGCAAATAAATTTCATATATTTGTTTTTCATCAAAACAGTGCCTTCTATGTCAGACACAAAGGCTGGTGTTCCAATATTACTTATTAATGTTTGTAAAGTTATCTTATCCATATAACACACTCCCAGTCATTACTATATTCTTAGCTTGTATTCTAGCACATTTGTAGAATTTTTAACAGAAAATCAGGGATTTTTTATGGTTTGTCACTTCAATTTATTGTGTGGCACTTAAAAATATTCAGTTATTTTGTTTGTTAAACACATGTGGGTTAATTGTCTAAACAATTAAAAACCATTAAAATAAAACGATATGATACTTCCTAAGTAGATTTGGTTATTACCTTGTCTACTTAGGAAGTATCATATCAAATTAATGGTTTTTATTTTAACAACTAGCCAATACCTTAAACTCTTTTTCCCAACTCTTAATATAGATATGTAACCACAGTTCATCCTATATATGAGTCAATTATTCCATAGCAAATAATTAGCAATATTACTGGCAACACATAACAATAATAGGCTTTCATCCACGAGTAAATTCGTATTTTACCAGCGCCTTTATTTATTTCGTTTCTAAATTTATCAAAGCCCCAATGTATCACTACATACGCAAGCAATAACATCGCACCTATCGTAAGCCCTATTGAGCTTGCAATGAAATCAGCAAAATCGAAAATATCCCATTTACCAATTCTAATATTTGATAACATGCCATTGCCTTTTGATGCCGTCATTAGAATAGAGGATATAAACATTGCAAAACAAACAATCGCGTTAGTTTTTTTCCTGCTCCACTTATATTTATCTATTAAATTCGCTTCACAGGCTTCCAATATACCGATCCAGGAAGTAATTCCTGCGATGAAAACTGCAAACATAAAAGATATGCCAAAAACTTTTCCTACTACAGGTCCCATTGCATTAAACATGTGAGGCAATGTTATGAAAATTAGTGGCGCACCTGTTGTTGGGTCAATATCATAAGCAAACAATGCTGGTGTTAATACCAAACCTGCCAATATAGCCACGCCAGTATCTAATAGTGCCACTCCAATTGTATCGCCGATTAAATTTGATTCCTCGCCTATATAGCTACCGTATACAAATCCACAGCACATACCAACACCTATAGAATAAAACGATTGCATTGCGGCCGCCTGAATCACATTAAGGTTAATTGCAGAAAAGTTTGGTTTCAAATACCATATCAAACCTTCTCTAGATCCTGGTAGTGTGTTTGCGTAAATTGCAAGGGCAACTAACATTAATAATAACAATGGCATTACATATGTACATACTTTTTCGACAGCATCTTTTGCTCCCGTATTCATAATAAGCCATACCAAAATTGTTGACGCCCCTGTAAACATTATACATTTTCCACTTCCTGAAAATTCATAGAAAGTTTTGGCAATTTCATCCGCTCCTAATGTTTCCAAACTTCCACTAGCTATTTTAAAAATATACCCAAGATTCCAACCTCCAATTATCGTTATAAGATATGATCCAATAAGAAAAACCGTGATAAATCCAATCCAACCAATTAAACACCAGTGATTTTTTTTACCTTCTAATTTTTCCATACCACTTATTCCAGATAATCCTGATGAGCGCCCTAGCTGCACTTCAATAATAAATAATGGAATTCCTACAAGCAGAACGATTGCAGTGTAACATAGTAGGAAAACTCCACCCCCATTAGCTCCAACCATATATGGGAATTTCCACATATTCCCAATGCCAATGCAGAATCCAGCCATACTCAAAATATATCCAATTCTCGTATTAAAGCCTCTATTCGTTTCCATTTCCTCTCCTTACTGATTGCAGCTTCCTATTATTTATGTCGCAAATAAGATAACATCTCTGGTAAACACATATTATCTTATATGCGACTCAACCGTATATGAAACTGTTATTAATTACTTTTCAATTCTTTTTTTAGTGGTGATAATATTACTGCAATATACCCCAAAATTATACCTGCAACAAGCATAGCCAAAGCAGCCCAACAACCATTAGCCCAGCTACCTGTTTTTTCAGCAACAACTGGTACAATTAAAATACCAAATCCTAAACCAATGCAACGCATTCCAAATACAATTGGAATTATCTTTTCATATTCTTTAGTACCAAATAGTTTTGTTGTTAACATTGGACCATATGTTGTTCCTACACAATACCCACTGCCCATAAAGAAAGCTGCTACATAAACTAATATTGTTGCTCCAGTATTACACCATATGCCTAGTGCCGCAACACCCACAATACAACTACCAAAAGATAATAAAACATAAGACTTTGTTCCAAATTTACTAGTCATATTACCAATAAAAATGCAGAATATAGCTAAGCAAACCTGTCCAAAAGATTGGAATCTCGAACTACTTAGCGCTCCCATTCCACCTTCTTGTAATACTGATGCAAAGTAAGGGAATAGAATCATTGAAAGCCCCCACAACAAACATGAAATTAGCATTAAATAAAAAGACACTGATTTAATTGCCCCAGCAAATCCAACTCCATATTCTGTAGTTCCTGAAGCACCTTCTTCACTTGCGATCTTTTCTGCTTCTTCCCAACCAAGAGGCTTTTGATTCACTTCTTCTGGTCCTCTAATTAAAAATAGATAAACAACAAGTGCAACGATTGCTGTACTAGAAAATACAATTGTAGTAACAAATAGTCCATAACTTTCATTAAGTTGTCCAAAAACCAATGCTCCGATTGCTGCTCCAAAACCAATAAAGGCTTGCGCATATCCTACAATAACTTCACGTTTTGAAATAAACCACTTGCTTAAAAACGCATTCATTCCGGTAGAATATCCTACCGCCATAGCTATACCAAGTAAAACTTCATACAAATTAATAATCATCAACGATGGCGCATAAGCATATACTGGCACAAATGCTGCTGCAACTATACAACAAAATAGCACACAACGTTTCGCTTGATATTTAATCAAGAATTTCCCCGCAAATAATCCAGCAATAAAGCATACTACCGTTTCAACAGTAGATGGAATTCCCGCCTCACTGTACGTAACTCCAAGCCTCTCTACTACACAAGGTAACAACAAACTAAGCGAGCCAAAACATGCACCTACTAATAACGTTACAAAAGCAACATAAGCCGCTTGCTTGTAACCATCAAATTTTTTGATTGTATCATTCATAACAACCTCTCCTCTCTAAAAGTCCTTTAACATTTTCTTTAATACTTCAAATATCTCATGAAATGATGAAATATTTAACGATTCATCCGTAGTATGTTCATCAAGAATCAATGGACCTAATGTTACAATATCAATTTCAGGGAATTTTTCTTTGATAAAACCACATTCAAGTCCACCATGCACTGCAATAAAATCAAGATCTTTTCCTGTAACTTCTTTATATTTCTCAACGAGCATTTCTCTAGTTTTTGATTGTTTTACATACTCCCACGCTGGATAACGACTATTGATATATATATCAAAGCCAAACAGCTTTGCAAGAATTTCATATTCTGAATATAGTTCATCAATATACGATTCCAAGGCTCCTCTCAAACTTGCAACTATCTCAACATTACCTTCAGCAACTTTTATTATGCCTATATTTTCAGATGCCACCGATAATCCTTCAATCTCCACGCTGCTATGTTTCAACCCATTAGGTAGCAGAGTCAAAATTTCAATAAGTTTGATTGAATCATCACTATCTAAACTTTCATCTATTTGGAAAGTTTCTACATTAACCACAAGACCATTATCACTAAATTCTAGTTCTTTCTTGATTCTTTCTGTTTCTATATTGATTATTTCACTAACTTGTTCTGGCTGTAATTCCGAAACAAATAATACTTCACAATACTTAGGGATTACATTTTCTTTTAGACCTCCCTCAAACGAAGATATTTTAACACTACCAAAACTGCCAAGTTTCATTAGTAATCTCGCTGCAACTTTTATACTATTCCCCCTTTCTTTATGAATAGCCGTTCCAGAATGTCCTCCTAGTAGTCCACTTATATTAAGTTTGAATCCGTTATCATTCGCACATACAGGACAATTTGCAATTTGCTTATTAAGTGTTATCGTCATTCCACCAGCACTAGCAATATATGTAGTCACCCCACCACAGTCATCAAGCCCAATCATCACTTTGCCTTGTATGTCTTCTGGGTCAATTTCCTTTGCACCTCCACATCCAACTTCCTCTTGAACTGTAAAAATGCATTCTAGCGGTGGATGTGGTATATCATTACTTTCAAGTATCGATAGCATATATGCAACACCCACTCCATTATCTGCACCTAAAGTTGTCCCCTTCGCTTTTATAAAACCCTCTTCAATGTAAAGTTCTAACGGATCAACTTCAAAATCAATATTACTATCCATATCTTTTTCACATACCATATCCATATGTGATTGTAGTACAACTGGTTCTTTGTTTTCATAACCCACAGTTCCTGGTTTATATACAATTACATTACCTACTTCATACTGCTTACACTCTAGGTTATGTTTTTTTGCAAACTCAACAATATAATCACTATACTGTTTTTCATTGTAGGATCCATGTGGGATTCTTGTCATTTCTTCAAAATGCTTTTCAAAAGCAAATGAATGATCTAATACGTTCTTCATTTTACCTCCTTAACTTCTCTGCTATTTCTTGTTGTAATTAATTTTCTCACCAATTTCACAATTGCGCAATTTTCTGATTATTTATTATGGGTGGAAAAATAGTACATATTATTTCCTCACAGTTGATTTTTTCATTATTTTTATGTA
>JAVWMQ010000014.1:0-40691 GCA_036637375.1 Anaerovoracaceae bacterium | reverse complement strand
TTCTTTGGGTACTTATCTAACATTATAATATTGCTCAAATCCCCAAAACTGTGATATAATAAAGCATTAAAATAAAGTGTACGGAGGAACGATTAATGTCAGAAGAAATAAAAGTATCAAATTTTATCCATAACATAATAGATAAGGACTTAGAGAGTCAAAAGTATGGAGATAAAGTCCACACTAGATTCCCACCAGAGCCAAATGGATATTTGCATATAGGTCATGCAAAATCAATTTGCTTAAATTTTAGTACAGCGGCTAAGTATGGCGGTATGTGCAATCTAAGGTATGATGACACAAATCCTGTAAAAGAGGATATTGAGTATGTAGATTCAATTGAAGAGGATGTTAAATGGTTAGGCTTCCAGTGGGATAACAGACTTTGGGCATCAGACTATTTTGATGAAATGTATGATTGCGCAGTGCAATTAATTAAGGAAGGTAAAGCGTTTGTTTGCGATTTATCTTTTGAAGAAATGAGAGAATACAGAGGAACTCTAAAGGAGCCAGGTAAGGAAAGTCCATATAGAAACAGAACAGTTGAGGAAAACCTTAAACTTTTTGAAGAAATGAAAGATGGCAAGTATGAAGATGGAAGCAAGGTTCTTCGTGCAAAAATAAATATGGCATCTCCAAATATGAACATGAGAGATCCTGTTATATATAGAATTGCCCATGCAAGTCACCATAATACAGGGGACAAATGGTGTATTTACCCTATGTATGACTTTGCTCATCCAATTGAGGATGCAATAGAAGGAATTACTCACTCTATTTGTACACTTGAATTTGAAGATCATAGACCACTTTATGATTGGACTATTAATGAACTTGGCAGATGGCAAACTCCACCACAGCAGATAGAATTTGCAAGACTAAACATTACAAACACAGTTATGAGCAAAAGACATCTAAAGGCACTTGTTGATGATGGATTTGTTGATGGATGGGATGACCCTAGAATGCCGACAATTGCAGGGCTTAGACGTAGAGGCTATACACCAGAAGCAATAAGAGATTTTTGCGACAGAATTGGTGTTTCTAAGGCAAACAGCTTGGTAGATGTTAGCTTACTTGAACATTGCGTTAGAGAAGATTTACAAGATAAGGTTCAAAGCAGAAATGTAATATTTGATCCAATCAAGGTTGTAATTACAAACTATGATGAAAATATGTCAGAAGAAATGGAAATGGAAAACAGCAGAAATCTACCAGAACTAGGTAACAGAATGGTTCCGTTTAGTAGAGAACTTTATGTTGATGGAGCAGACTTTATGGAAGTTCCAGTCAAAAAATATTTCAGACTATTTAAGGGCAACGAAGTTAGATTTAAAGGTGCATATTTCATTACTTGTAATGATATTATCAAAAACGAAGATGGTACTATTAAGGAACTTCACTGTACTTACGATGAAGCAACTAGATCTGGAAGCGGATTTGAAGGGCGTAAGGTTAAGGGTACTATTCACTGGGTAGATGCAAAAACAGCAGTAAAAATCAAAGTTAGAGAATACGACTACCTAATGGTAGAGGACGAAAACGGGGAAAACATTTTGAATCCTAATTCAGTTAAGGAAATAGAGTGTTATGCTGAGCCTGCAATTGGTGAAGCTTCTCAAGGCGAACGCTATCAGTTCTTTAGACATGGTTATTATATTGCAGATTCTAAGCTATCAACAGAGAATGAAAAAGTGTTTAACAGCATTGTTGGGCTAAAGAGTTCATTTAAAGTTAAATAAATGCTTTAGACTAAGAAGGGCAAAAAAATGTTAATAAAGCTTTTGTTAATTATGGCAGGGGCTATAATTTTAGGAATATTTTTGGGTAACGGAGCGGTATATGGTTTCAATCATATACCACCTTCGTGGCTCAATATTAAAGACAAAGAGGACAGACAGAGAATAAACAGCTATCCATGGAAATACGTTTTTTCCATGTTTTTTATCATAGTAGGGATATATCTTGGTGTCAAAAACTGGCATTATGCCTTATCAGCTGTTATTACAATGTTCATTTTGCTTGAAATTACCATAGGTAGCAAGAAATATCAGACTGTGCCAAACCAGCTTTTTTGGCTACTTGGGCTTAGCGCAGTTTCCTTTGTGCCATTTCACACAAATGTGAGGGATATGTTCATTGCTATGGCAATTGGAATTGTAACGTCATTAGTGATTTTGACCATACCACTTTTGCTAAAAAAGGGTGTAGATTACACCTTGGTTCCGCTAGGAGGAATTTGTGGGTTAATCATGGGTACAAAAGGGATATTGTGGGTAATTACAATAGGATGTATTGCATACTTGCTTTATTCAAGCGAAAGATTGAAACGCAAAAAGAAACAAATAGGCATTGTGCCATTTATATCAATATTGACGATAATTTATTTAGGAATTGTTTTTATAGAAACAATAAGATAGGAGAATTAAAATATGTTAACAGGTAAGCAGAGAAGTTATTTAAAGAAATTAGCTCACGACCTTGATCCTACAGTTATGCTTGGCAAGTCTGGGCTTACTGAAAACATCAAAAAGGAATTGCTAATAGGCTTTGAAAACAGAGAATTAGTTAAGGTTAAGCTTCAAGAAGGCTGTGACCTTAGCGCTAAGGAAGTTGCAAATGAACTAGCAGTTGAGTTAGAAGCGGAATTTGTACAGGCAATAGGACGTAAATTTACTTTATATAAGGAGTCAAAAGACCACAAGACAATTGAACTACCGAGGAAATAACTATGGAGAGAAATATTCTTTTGACAATAGAATATGATGGAACAAATTTCTTTGGATGGCAACGGCAACCTAATGTGCCGACAGTCCAAAGGGAGGTTGAGCGTGTACTTTCGATTTTGTGCAAACAGGATGTATTAATTAATGGAACTAGTCGCACTGATGCTGGTGTTCATGCTTACGGGCAGAGGGCAAGCTTTAAGGGCGAGTTTGGTATTCCTACAGATAGGATAATGTTTGCAGCCAATAATTTGATGGACGGTGCAGTTAGAATTAAAGAGGTTGAGGAAGTACCTATTGATTTTCATGCTAGATATGATTCAAAGGGTAAAACCTATTTATATAAAATCGCAAATAAGCGATATAAAGATCCTTTTGACAGGAATTACAAATACACAGTAACTTCATCCCTTGATTTTGAGGCGATGAAGGCAGCTGCAAAGCATATTGTAGGTACACATGATTTTAAATGCTTTGAGGCGGCTGGAGGTGATGTTCGTGAGAGCACAGTTAGAACGATCTACAGCTTAGAACTAAAAAAAGAAGGAGATGATATTCTCCTATATGTTAAAGGTGATGGATTTCTCTACAATATGGTGAGGATTATCACAGGAACACTAGTTGATGTTGGACTTGGCAAGATTAATGCAGACAGCCTAGTAGATATAATAAATAGCAAGGACAGAGGGAGAGCAGGTCATACTGCACCACCAAATGGACTATACCTTGTTGAAATATATTACTAATATTTTTAATTGGAGGAATCAAAATGAAAAGACCAAGCTGGGACGAATATTTCATGAAGATGGCAGAGTTGACTTCAACAAGATCAACTTGCCTAAGGCGACAAGTTGGAGCAATTATTGTAAAAGACAAACACATCATAGCAACAGGATATAATGGTGCGCCAAAGGGCGTTCCCCACTGTGGCGAGCAGAGTGGTTGTATTAGACAAAAACTTGGTGTACCATCAGGCGAACGACATGAACTTTGTAGAGCACTTCACGCAGAACAAAACGCTATAATACAGGCAGCCACATTAGGGCAAAGTGTTGAGGGTGGAACAATTTATGTAACTCATCAGCCTTGTATTATTTGCGCAAAGATGATTATAAATGCAGGTATTAGGAGAATAGTGGTCAAAGAGGGCTATCCAGACGAACTTAGCGAAGTAATGCTAGGTGAAGCAGGGCTAAAGATAGTAATGCTTGACCCAAAGAAATAAAACGGAGAATTAATGAGTTTAGAGAGAATTGAGAATAATAAACATTTGTACAAAAAACTTTTGACAATAGCAGTGCCTATCGCCTTACAAGGTTTGATAGGCTCTTCTTTGAATTTTGTGGATAATTTAATGGTAGGAAGTCTTGGAGAAACAGAGCTGGCAGCGGTTGGCGTATCTGTTCAGATTTTCTTTATATTTTGGATGTTACTGTTTGGATTTACTAGTGGATGCTCAACATTTTTTGCTCAGTATTGGGGAGCACAAGATGTTGATAGTATCAAAAAAACGACAGGATTTACCATAACATCGTGTATGGCTATCGGTATTTTGTTTTTTATCGCATCTGCTTTTTTTCCAGAATATGTACTTAGAATTTTTACTGATATAAACGAAGTTATTGATATTGGTAAGGACTATGTCAGGGTAGGTTCAGGTTGCTTCTTGTTTTTGGCAGTTACAGTGCCATTTTCGACAGCACTTAGAGCTACACACCAGACGCATATCCCTTTATATATAAGTGTTTCTTCGTTTACAATTAATACGGTGCTAAATTATTTGCTTATCTTTGGGCATTTTGGAGCACCTAAACTTGGGGTTGTTGGAGCTGCTTTAGCCACTGTTTTTAGCAGAGGGTTTGAGTGTGTTACAATTCTGATTATTGTTTTTGTAAAAAAGAATGTTATTGCAGGAACAATCAAAGATTATTTTGGCTGGAATATGGTATTAGTTATTAAGGTATTAAAAAATGCCATACCGACAACAATTAATGAAGGCGTTTGGGGAATGGGAACTGCATGTTATGCTGCAATTTATGCGAGGACAGGAGTAACTCAGTTTGCTGCGGTTCAGGCAAGTTCAACTATTAATCAAATGTTTTGCTTGGCAGCTTTTAGTGTTGGCGATGCTATATTAATTTTGGTGGGACAAAAATTAGGAGAAGGTAAACTTGATGAAGCATACATACTAGCAAAGAAACTGCTTAAAATCGGTATATTTGTTGGGTTTGTTGCAGGATTACTTTTAATATTGATTTCACCACCTTTAATAGGATTATTTGGTTTCACACCAGCAGGTGCGAGAACAGCTAAGCTTATATTGCTTGTATTTGGTATAACAATGGCATTAAATGTATTTGACAGCATGTGTATTACGGGGGTATTAAGATGTGGTGGAGATACAAAATTTGCAATGATTTGTGAAGGGTGTACTGTGTGGCTAATTGGGGTTCCCATTGCCGCAATTATGGCACTTGTATTTGAGCTTCCAATTTATATTGTGGTGCTTTTCGTTAAAAGTGAAGAATTGGTAAAAGGTATAATATTATTTAAACGCTTTGTATCAAAGAAGTGGGTAAATAACGTGGTTTCTGACTAAAGAGCAGAATGTGTGGGACACTTTACTTTTTATATTTGGGGGAGTATAATCGTGGATAAAGAAATGAAATCGCTAAACAAAGATATGGCGATACACACAGTAATCGTGGCAGTTATTTTTGAAATGCTATCACTACCATTCTTGGGACTTAATGGATATTTCGCCATTGGTATGGCAATCGGCACAGTTGTAACGATATTGAACTTTACACTGCTGGTTTCTATGGCGTTTAAGACCATAGAAGGTGAAAGTCCAGGGCTTGGTGTAGTAGGATTTCTAATTAGAATGATTGTATATGCAATCACATTTGCTATATGCGTTAAGTTTAATTCCACTATGGCAATTGCAGCTGCAATAGGATTTGTTACACAAAAGGTTGCATTAGTTTATGTGTTTGGAATTAAACAAAGGTGAAATAATACTAATATAAGTATTTCTAAGTAAAGGGGGGAGCACTTATGGAAGATTTGTCCAATTTAGGGCCAAGGATTATCCTCAAAATAGGTGATCATTTCTATTTGACAGAAACGTTCTTTTGGGGGCTCATTGTTGCTGTGGTACTGATAATTGGAGCATTTTACCTGACTAGGAGGATGGAAAAAATCCCGAGAGGCAGGCAAATAGTAGCAGAATTAATTGTAGAGAAAGTGTATAACTTAGTTGAGGACACCATGGGCAAGGAAGGTATTAAATATGCACCTTATATAGGTACAGTATTTGGATTCTTGATCCTTGGAAACGGACTTGGTTTGTTTGGGCTTAGACCTGCAACGGCAGACATAAATATGACATTTGCCTTTTCGATATTAACGTTTTTAATTATCCAAAGGCAAGGTATTAAATCTTACGGTGTAAGGGGGAAACTAAAGGAGATGTGTGAACCATATACGTTTATGTTTCCATTAAAGGTGGTAGAACAAATTTCCCTACCAATATCCTTAGCATTCCGTTTGTTTGGTAATATTTTTGGAGGAGCAATTGTAATGGCTCTAATCTTTAAAGCCCTTGCATATACAAGCTTCAAGGTGGGATTAAAAGTTCCATTATTTCAGGTAATAATTCCGCTACCAGCAAACTTGTTCTTTGATGTATTTGAACCAGTTTTGCAGGCATTTATCTTTACAATGCTGACAATGGTATTTGTAGCAATGGAAATCTTTGTAGAGGAATCTACAACAACTCAAGTTCAGATTGAACACAAAGAAAAGAAGTAATTCATAATTTTATTAACAGAAAACAGGAGGTATATTATGTCACTATTAACACCAGAAGGGTTCATCCTTGGATTATCAGCTCTAGGAGCAGCAATTGCAATTGGTATTGCAGCAGTAGGCGTAGGTATTGGTCAGGGGCAGGCTGCAGCTAGAGCAGTAGAAGCAGTTGCAAGACAGCCAGAGGCACAAGGGGCTATACTAAAGACAATGCTTGTTGGACAGGCGATTACAGAAACAACAGGTATATTTGCCTTCATAGTATCAATTGTACTATTATTTGTTAACCCATTAATAGGAATGCTATAAAGCCGCGATTAAATAATGTATATGTAGAGAGAAAGGAGGGAATAGAACATGGAATTAGGAGTAGCACCACTAATTAGTTTTAGTTGGACTTTGCTTTTTAATATAATTACAGTTTTGGTTTTATTCCTTGTACTTAAAGTTCTCTTTTTTGAAAAAGTGCATAACTTTATGATGAAGCGTCAAGAGACAATTAAGGATGCTTTTGATAGTGCTGAAACGATTAACAAAAAAGCGGATTTAAAAATGGCTGAATATGAAAAATCAATTAACAATCTTGAGATTGAGGGGAGAGAAATCATTAGTGAGGCTAAATCTAAAGCAGATGAAAAAGCAAAAAAAATAATCGAAGATGCAGTGGTGCAAGCAAATACCATAAAAGAAAAAGCAAGAAGAGAAATCGCAGAAGAAAAAGAGAAATCATTACTTGAAATGAAAAGTGAGATTACCTCATTAGCTATTATGATGGCGCAAAAGGTTCTGGAAAAGGAACTGGAGCAAACAGAAGAACAAGATAAAATTGTTGAAGAAATAATAAAAGAGGTAGGTACATCTAAATGGCAGAACTAACCATAGACATAACTTACGGTAATGCCCTTTACCAGGCAGCCAAAGATGTAGACAAAATAGATATAATTCTAAAAGAGAGTAAAGAGGTTCTTGAGGTATTTAACCAAGAACCAGATTTGCTTGCTTTTATTAATACACCGACAATTGCAAATGATGACAAAAAAAGAGTAATAGAAACAATCTTTGAGGGGGAAGTTTGCGAGGAGATGTTAAATCTACTCTGTGTATTAATTGACAAGGGCAGGACTAGACGTTATAGGGGAATAATAAAAGAATTTGAAAAGCTAGTTAATCGTAAGGAAGGTGTAGCGTATGGAGAGATATACTCTGTAACTAAGCTATCTGATGAAAAGCTGGCAGAATTTGATGCAAAAGTTTCAAAACTTTTGTCTAAAAATGTAAAACTTAAAAATGAAATAGACACTTCTCTAATAGGAGGTGTCAAAATACATATTGAAGGCAAGATTTTAGATGCTTCGTTAAAAGGAAGGCTAAAAAATCTTGGAGATAGCATAATGAAGGAAGGAGGCGCAAGATAAGATGAATCTAAGACCGGAAGAAATTAGTGCAGTTATAAAAGAACAAATCAAAAATTACAAGAACCAGCTTGATGTATCTGACTTTGGTACAGTTATTCAAGTAGGTGATGGAATTGCGAGAGTTTATGGGCTAGATAACTGTATAGCAGGTGAGCTTCTAGACTTTGGAAACAACACAT
Organism: Anaerovoracaceae bacterium; assembly: GCA_036637375.1. Lineage (GTDB taxonomy): Bacteria > Bacillota > Clostridia > Peptostreptococcales > Anaerovoracaceae > JAVWMQ01. Next base: position 32,561 of record JAVWMQ010000014.1, on the reverse strand, counting down.
TTGGTATGGCGCTAAACCTAGAAGAAGATAATGTCGGAGCAGTAATATTAGGCTCTGACCAAAAAATCAAAGAAGGGGATATTGTCAAACCAACTGGAGGCGTTGTTAGTGTTCCTGTTGGCAAAGAAATGATAGGCAGAGTTGTAAATGCTCTTGGAGCGCCAATTGATGGTAAAGGACCAATTACAGCCAAAAATAAAAGACCAATCGAAAACCCAGCACCAGGGGTTTTGCCAAGACAATCAGTAAAAGAACCGTTACAAACAGGGTTAAAAGCCATTGACTCAATGGTTCCAATCGGTAAAGGACAAAGAGAACTTATAATTGGTGACAAGCAAACAGGCAAAACTGCCATAGCAATAGATACAATATTGAACCAAAAAGATAAGGATATAATTTGTATTTATGTAGCAATAGGTCAAAAACAGTCAACTGTGGCACAGCTAGTTCAAAACCTAGAAAACAAAAGAGCAATGGAATATACAATTGTAGTATCGGCAACAGCAAGTGATGCTGCACCGCTTCAGTACATTGCGCCTTATGCAGGGTGTGCAATGGCAGAAGAATTCATGTATGAGGGTAAGGATGTATTAATTATATACGATGATTTAAGTAAACATGCTGTTGCATACAGAGCAATGTCATTATTACTTAGGAGACCACCTGGCAGAGAAGCTTATCCTGGAGATGTTTTTTATCTTCATAGCAGACTCCTTGAGAGAGCAGCTAAGCTTTCAGATGGGCTTGGTGGCGGATCAATTACGGCGCTGCCAATAATCGAAACACAGGCAGGAGATGTATCAGCATATATTCCAACCAATGTAATTTCAATTACAGATGGACAGATATTTTTGGAAAGCGAACTTTTCTTTGCAGGGCAGAGACCTGCAATTAATGTTGGTATTTCAGTATCTCGTGTTGGAGGTAATGCACAAATTAAGGCAATGAAAAAAGTTTCAAGTAGAGTTAAGCTTGAACTGGCACAGTATAGGGAACTTGCAAATTTCTCTCAGTTTGGTTCAGATATTGATGCAGATACCAAGGCAAGACTTGACCAAGGCAAGATATTAATGGAAATAATTAAGCAGCCGCAATATCAGCCAATAGCAGTGGAACATCAGGTTATGATTATTTATGCTGCAATAAATGGATACCTAAAAGAAGTAGAAGTTGATAAAATTAAGGACTATGAAAAAGAGTTTTTCAATTTTATGGACACTCACTATAGTGAAATTGGCAGTGAAATCAGCAAAACTGGTGATTTTACCGATGAAGTAGAAGCAAAACTGATAGAGGCTATATTGGAATTTGATAAAAACACTAACTTCAATATAGTATAAGCTACAAAAAGGGGGGACGGTTATGGCATCAAGTGACATAAAAGATGTAAAAAGGCGAATAAGCAGTGTTACTAGCATGGAACATATTACTAATGCAATGAAGCTTGTTTCAGCTGCAAAATTAAGACGTGCCAAAGCTACCTTTGAAAAAACAAACGAAAACTTCCACTTTGTAATACACTCTATCAAAGAAATTTTTGCCAATGAAGATGACGTTCCGTCAAAATATTTGGCAGGAAATAGAGAAATCAAAAAGACTTGTTACATAATAATTTCAAGTGGTAGAGGACTTTGTGGTGGATTTAATTCAAATATAATCAAAGAAGCAAAGAGGAGCATTAATGAAGAAGGTGGAGAAAGTGTTATAGTTGCAATTGGCAAGCGAGGGCTTGAGTATTTCCAAAGGAGAGATTATGAGATACTTGAGGACTATGTAGCACCACCAGAATCAATTTCGTTTTTGGAATCAATGAAAATAGCAAGGCCTATATTAGAACTTTATGAGTCTGGGGAAATAGATCAGGTGAAGTTAATATATACTTCATATATTAGCCCTCTAGACCAGAGAGTTAGAAATATAACTCTGCTACCATTTGATATTAAATACGATCCTGAAATTTTGATGCACCCAAAGGCAATTGAATATCATCCGTCAGTAGAGGAAGTGTTCAACTACCTAGTTCCTAAGTACGTTGAAATTTCAATTCATGGCGCTATTGTTGAGTCAGCTACATGTGAACATGCAGCAAGACGAATGGCGATGGAAAACGCAACAGAAAATGCAAGGGATATGCTAGACAATTTATCCTTAAATTATAACAGAGCAAGGCAGTCTGCAATTACCGATGAAATAATCGAAATTGTAGCTGGCTCAGAAGCACAAAAATAGGAGGTGTCAGGTGAATATAGGTAAAATACACCAGATAATTGGGCCTGTAATAGATGTTAGATTTGACCCAAAAGAAATGCCAGAGCTGCTAAATGCAATTCACATTACCCATGGAGATAAAACCATTGTGGCTGAAGTTGCTCAGCATGTTGGAGATGACGTTGTTAGATGTATTTCGCTGTCATCAACAGATGGACTAAAGAGAGGATTGCCAGCAACTGATACAGGCAGACCAATTGAGGTTCCTGTAGGTAAGGAAGTGCTGGGAAGGCTATTTAATGTAATAGGCGAAACTATTGATGAAAAAGGCGATGTAAATACAAACAAAAAAGCATCAATACACAGACCTGCCCCAAGTTTTGATCAGCAAGATACGACTGCTCAAATTTTTGAAACAGGGATTAAGGTAATAGACTTAATTGCACCATACACTAGAGGTGGTAAGGTTGGACTTTTTGGTGGTGCTGGAGTTGGCAAAACCGTTTTAATTCAGGAATTAATTAGAAATATCGCAACAGAACATGGTGGTATTTCGGTTTTTGCTGGGGTAGGAGAACGTACTCGTGAGGGGAATGACCTTTATCACGAAATGAGCGATTCTGGAGTTATCGAAAAAACAGCAATGGTGTTTGGACAAATGAACGAGCCGCCTGGGGCAAGAATGAGAGTTGCCTTAACAGGATTAACTATGGCGGAAAACTTTAGAGATGAAGAAGGACAGGATGTACTTCTATTTATTGATAATATATTTAGATTTACTCAGGCAGGATCAGAAGTATCAGCATTACTTGGACGTGTGCCATCAGCAGTAGGTTATCAGCCTACACTGGCAACTGAAATGGGAGCTTTGCAGGAGAGGATAACCTCGACCAAAAAAGGTTCAATTACGTCAGTACAGGCGATTTATGTACCAGCAGATGACTTGACTGACCCAGCACCAGCGACAACCTTTGCCCACCTTGATGCGACTACAGTTTTGAGCCGTTCTATTACTGAGCTTGGAATATATCCAGCGGTTGATCCCCTTGAATCCACTTCAAGGATTATGGATCCTCTAATAATTGGTGAGGAACATTACAATGTTGCAAGGCAGGTACAGGAGGTACTACAAAGATACAAGGAACTACAAGATATAATTGCTATTTTGGGAATGGACGAGCTTTCTGATTCCGATAAACTTGTAGTTAACAGAGCTAGAAAAATTCAAAGATTTATGTCACAGCCATTTGGTGTGGCAGAACAGTTTAATGGAATACCTGGCAAATATTTGACCATCGAAGAAACTGTTAGAAGTTTCAAGGAAATTTTGGAAGGTAAACATGACCATATTCCAGAATCAATGTTCCTGTTTGTAGGTAGCATTGATGAAGTTGTAGAGAAATACGAAAAGGAAAAAGGTAAATCAAATGCCTAAAACAGTTGCGGTAGAAGTAATAACTCCGTCTAAACTTTTTTATAACGGAGATGTTGAAATAATAATAGCTCCGACCAAAGACGGTGCAGAAGGGTTTATGGCAAACCACTCATGGACTTGCACACTTCTAGCAGTTGGAGAACTTTGGATAAAGGAGCCTGGGAGCAAGAAATACAAGGTTGCGGCGATTTCCAATGGTTTTATTGATGTCAAAGATACAATAATTCTTTACACTGATGCCGCAGAATGGGCAGAGGATATTGATGTTGAGAGAGCTATGTCGCAAAAAGAGGAAGCAGAAGATTGGCTAATTGGCAAGGAACCAAAGGATCCTGACGAGGTTAAACGTGCACAACTGGCAATAGCAAAGAGTATTGCTCGTATGAAAGCCAAAAATGATGGAGAAAGAGGAACGTACAAATAATGGGAACAAGAGTTGCACTAATTGGAATAATTGTAGAAAACCAAGAATCTATTGACAAATTGAATAGTATTCTTCATACTTATGGGAGGTATATCATTGGACGTATGGGAGTTCCATACACCAAAAAGGATATATCAATTATTAGTGTTGCAATAGATGCACCCCAAGACATAATAAGTGCCTTATCAGGTAAATTAGGAGCACTTCAAGGGGTTAGCACAAAAACGATATACGATAAAAGCATAAGAGGAGAAAAATAATGATCAAGAAACGTATTCTAGCCATGGGCATTATTATGGTTTTGGCAGTTACAAGTTTAGCTGGGTGTGGAAGTAAAAAAGAAGAAAAAGCACCAACTACATTATCAGGCAGTGTTAAGGTTGCGGCGCTAGAGGGTGCAGGAACAGAAAGTGTTGCAAACTTAAAGAGCGACTACAAAATTACAAAGTGTGCAACCTCAGGTGATATGGTTGGAAACGTGCTTAGTGGTGGCTATGATGTTTTCATTATGTCACCAACAACAGCAGGACAGATGAATGAAAGAACAAGTGACAACTTAGTTGAAATAAGTCCAATTACCTTAGGTGGAATTAGTATTGTTCAAAACAGTTATGTACAAGGCACCAAGACTGTTAGAGTATATAATGAAAAGACTAAGCAAAACGAGTACAAAACAGAGGATATAGAAACACCAATGTCATACCTAAGAGGTAAAACTATAGTTGCATATGGTAAAGAAGGAGATGCAAGTGAATACGTGCTAAAGAAACTCCTTAACGTTTATGCAGGAATGGCACTTGGAGAAGATCAAATTGAATGGATAGCAGATAAAGACGATTTCATTACAAGACTTGGAAACTATCAAACAATAGGACTTGCCTCAGAACCAGTTTTAAGCGAACTACAAAAGAAAAACAAGAATGTAAAAACGGTATTTGACTTAAATCAAAAATGGAAAGAAAAGCTAGAAGGCGAAATTCCAATGGATGTTTTGGTTGTTTCAAAAGAGTTTTATGATAATAGGCGAGATGATCTAAACATCTTCCTAAACGACTATGCAGAGTCAATTGTTAAAGCAAAAGAAACATCAAAGACAAAGCTAATGTTATTCACTGAAAGTAACAGAGGTATTAATATTCTAAAGCAATTTAACAAAACTATGTATGAATTTGATGCTGAAAGTTTTGGCGGTGAAAAACCAAAATCAGGATTTTATTTTGAATAACAAAAGTGTATAGATAAACGAGATACGAGAAATAGACTGTAATAGTATTTTATAGTCTATTTTTATTTAAAAATAAGGACTTTTATAGGCAAAAATATCGCATAATCTTTTTTTGAAATGGGCAAAAAACTTCAAAAAAGCTATTGCTTTTTGAGCAAAGTGTAATATGATAGATCGTAATAAAATAGTAGGCAAACTTAGGGAAACCTAAGGACGCAAAGCCAAGGATCTAAAGCCGTAAGGGTATGATAGCCGGTTGCCGTTAGCAATTAATTTGCTGATGTATTTTGAGTTAGATTCTCTTCAAATTTGGCAACTGCTTTAGATAAGCAGTTGTTTTTATTTAGAATTTGGAGGGAAAGGAAATGAAAAGATTAACAAGAATATTTACAGTTTTAATCATAATATCTGTAATCGTTACAAGTTTTGGTCTTGCTAATGTTGATTTTTCATATGCGGCAGCTCCAAAGGTAACTATTAAAACTACAAAGGTTCTAGCTGATGCTAGAGTTGTAAATGCCTATGAAGAGCTTGGATTTAAGACTAAGGTAGATAAATCATTAAGCTATGCAGGAGTTTTTAGCGTAAGTAAACATGCGATAATTGTTAAATCACCAAAACAAGAGTATGTACTTCATGAAATGGGACATTTTTTGGCAGAATTAACATATAGCTCTGATGATGCAAAGGAATTTATAGCAATTTACATCAAAGAAAAGAATGAGTATAAGGGTATGCTTGAAAGCTACATTAGAGGAAGCAACAAGGAGTATTTCGCTCAGTCATTTGCAGAATATACAATGAGCCCTAGCAAACTAAAACAAAGTAGACCAGAAACATATAACTACATCAAGACAAAGATAAACAGCATATCTAAAGTTCATATTGAGGATATGCAAAACTCATATGGATGGGCTTGGTAGAATATAATAATTGGCAATAAAAAAACCGTTCAGATTAATTCTGAACGGTTTTATATTGCACTTATTTAGTGTAGTTATCAAAGTAACCCTGAATATAGATGATAGGTGTTCCCTTATCTCCACTTCCAGATGTTAAGTCACAAAGTGATCCGATTAGGTCAGTTAGCCTTCTTGGAGTAGTTCCCTGAGTAACCATTGTTCCTTTCATGCTATCGTCCTTGTTCTGGATGTATTTAGAAATAGCATCCTTTAACTCATCTCCACTTAGGTGAGCGAAGTCATTGTCAGCTAAGTATTTTAGCTTAACTTCGTGAGGAGTACCTTCTAATCCGTCAGTGTAACCTGGAGAAACTACAGGGTCTGCAAGTTCCCAAATTTTACCTACTGGATCTTTAAATGCTCCATCGCCATATACCATTACTTCAATTGTCTTGCCTGTTGCTTCCTTAACGTTTGCCTGAATTTTCTTAACGAAATCAGTACAGTCGTTAGGGAAAAGTTTTACAGTGTCTTCAGTTGCTTTGTTTGAACCAAGTAGACCATAGTTAGTGTTATAGCCGCTGCCATCAACACTTTCTGTAAGAATGTCGTCAAGACCAAGCACAAGTTTTGCGCCTGCTTCAGTAAGAAGTCTCTTAGTTCTTTCTCTTGAATGAATGTCACAAGTTAATACTGTGTCTGTATAATCCAAAATTGCTCTTGGGTTATTAGCAAATACTACCTGGCATTCTGCGCCTTCCTCTTCGACTAGACCTTTGTAGTAAGAAACATAATCAACACCAGTAAATGTGTGACAAGAGTTACCAAAAGCTTTGTTAAAATCAGCTTCAGATAATACATCACTGTAAGGGTTGATACCAGCTTTATCTACTAAGTCGATATCGATTAGGTGATTCCCAACCTCGTCACTTGGATAGCTAAGCATTAGTACAATTTTCTTTGCACCTTTAGCTATGCCTCTAAGACAAATCGCAAATCTATTTCTGCTAAGTATTGGGAAGATAACTCCAACAGTTTCTCCACCAAGTTTGTTCTTTACGTCAGATGCTATTTGGTTCTTTGATGCATAGTTGCCTTGTGATCTAGCAACGATTGCTTCTGTAATGCCTACCACGTCTTTGTCACAAATGCTAAATTCGCCAGCATTGTGTGCGTCAAGGATTACGTCAGTTACGATTTTTTCTAAGTTATCCCCTTCTCTAATAATAGGGGCTCTCATACCACGAGATACAGTTCCAATTCTTCTTTCCATAGTTGCACTCCTAACATAAACTTAATACGTTCATATCCATATATTTTACCAAAGGCAAATTATATATTATAAAATTAAATAATGCAAGAGGTTTTTTTGAAAAAAGTTTAAAAAATATTGAAAATATTTTGAAAATACCAAAATGGAAATGCCAAAAGCACGAAATTCTAACAAAAACTAGACTAAGATGACAATATATATTATAATTAATATGTTCATAACGTTAGTTTTGGCTAACTTGGACAATAAATCAAGGGAGAAATTAATGAATTTAGATAGATTAGATATTGGACAAAAAGGACGTATTGTAGAAGTCAAGGGTCAAGGAGCACTTAGAAAAAGATTGCTTGATTTGGGGCTTACTCCAAAAACTCAAGTTCTAGTACGCAAAAAAGCACCACTAGGAGATCCAATAGAAATACACCTTAGAGGGTTTGAACTAACCCTTAGGAAAGATGAAGCAAAGCATGTTGTAGTAGAAAGGGACGAAAATGACAATTAATATTGCGTTAATTGGTAACCCTAACAGCGGACTTACTACACTTTTTAATCAAATGACAGGAGGCACCTTGCATAAAGGGTCTTTTTCTGATGGGAATAACACAACTAAGGAAGGGCCTGTAAAGGATCACAAGGACGTTAGTGTAATTGAATTTTCAGGAATTTACTCATTATCTGCGTATTCGAGAGACGATATATTCACTCGAAATGTACTTTTGAAAGGTAAGCCAGAGGTTATTGTAAATGTAATTGATGCAACTCACTTTGAGAGAGGGCTTTACTTGACACTACAGCTAATGGAGCTTGAAACTCCAATGGTTATAGCCCTAAATATGATGGATGAAGCCATAAATAATGAGATTGACTTTAATTTGCAAAAAATCGAGGAAACACTAGGTATACCAGTTATCCCAATTTCGGCAAGTAAAAACCAAGGCATACATGATTTAATTCATTATGCAATTGATGGAGCTCATTCAAAAAAAGTACCAAAGAGGATAGACTTTTGTAAGGGATATGTTCACAATGCGATGCATTCAATTTATCACTTACTAGAAGATGAAATCAAAGAAGCCGACTTGCCATGGAGATTTTGTTGTACCAAAATAGTTGAGGGAGAAGAACCTATATTTGACTTAATTAAGGTTGCAGAGCCAGAACGAGATATAATAAACCATATTACAGAGGATATGGAATGGCATCTTGAAATGGACAAAGAAGCGGCAATGGCAGATATGAGGTATCAGTACATAGAAGAATTTGCTAGAGAAGTCGTAAAAAGACCAGAAGAAAACACAAAGGAACATCATAGATCCGTTGCAATTGACAGGATTTTGACACATCGTATATTTGCGATACCAATTTTTGTGGGTATTATGCTAATGGTATTTTATTTCACCTTTAGCTCAGTTGGAGAATGGCTATGTCAGGTGTTTGCGCAAGGCATTGATTTGACGGTAAAGGGCATTGATTTAGCAATGGTAAACGCTGATGTTAGCCCGGCGCTACATTCACTAGTTATCAATGGGATTTGTGCTGGAGTTGGTAGTGTACTTAGCTTTTTGCCGAGAATTGCAGTGTTGTTTTTCTTTTTAAGTATTCTCGAGGACAGCGGATATATGCCGAGAGTAGCATTTGTAATGGACAAGCTTTTGCGTAAACTTGGGCTTTCTGGTAGGTCAATCGTACCTATGCTAGTTGGGTTTGGTTGTTCCGTTCCTGCTATTATGGCGACTAGAACTTTGCCAAGTAGGCGAGATAGGAATTTGACTATAACTCTAATTCCATTTATGTCATGTAGTGCCAAGCTACCACTTTATGCAATGTTTGTTGATGCGTTTTTTGCTGAGAACAAGACGTTAATAATGGCATCCATATATTTTGCAGGGATACTTGTTGCGATTTTGTGCGCATTAATCTTTAAACATACTGTTTATAAAGGAGATCCAGTACCATTTGTACTTGTACTACCTCCGTATAGAATACCAGCAGTCAAAAGCGTTAGCCTTAGAATGTGGAGTAATGTCAAAGACTTTATCAAAAAAGCTTTTACTGTCGTATTTGTGGCAACTATTGTTATATGGTTCTTGCAAAGTTTTGATATAGGAATGAATATGGTGGCGGACCCTGAGGAAAGTCTGCTTGCGACAATTGGTAAGATAATTGCGCCTATATTTGCACCTTTAGGTTTTGGAGATTGGAGAGCGGCAACTGCACTGTTAACTGGGCTTTCGGCTAAGGAAGCAGTTGTTAGTACAATGGCAGTTTTGGCAGGGCAATCAGGCAGCACAGCTTTATCTGCCATGTTAAGCGATTTGTTTACACCACTAACTGCATACGGATTTTTGCTATTTTGTTTGCTTTATATGCCTTGTGTTGCGACACTTGCAACAATTAAGAGAGAAATGGGCGGCTGGAGATATGCAATTTCGGTAGTGTTTTTTCAAACTTGTGTGGCTTGGATAGTTGCATGTATTTTTGTTAATGTAGGAGGATTATTAATATGAAATTTTATATAGTAGATGCTTTTTCAACAATGGCATTTGGGGGAAATCCAGCAGGTGTAGTTATCTTGGATCAAGGAGCTGACTTTCCTAGTGATGAAATAATGGTTAAGACAGCGGCAGAACTTAGATATTCTGAGACTGCTTTCATAAAAAGGCTTAGTGAAAATGAATTTAACATTAGATACTTTACGCCAGCAGCTGAGGTTGATCTTTGTGGTCACGCTACAATCGCTAGTTTTTCTGCCCTAAGGGAAGCTGGGATCATAGAGCCAGGCAAGAAGTATTACAACGAAACTTTGGCAGGGCGATTAGAGATTGATATAACTGAAGATTATATTATGATGGAAATGGGTACACCTAAAATTTTAGGTACTCTTGAGGATCATGATCAAATTCAGGAACTATACAAAATAATGGGAATTAAATACGAGGAAGTAGTCTTTGAAAAAAGTACAAAGGGACTGCTAAAGATGTTGCCGATGATAGTTTCAACAGGGCTTCCAGATATTATGATGCCTGTTGCTAGTATCGAAATACTTGGCGATATTGCTCCAGACTTTGATGCTTTGACAGAACTAAGCAAGAGATATGAGGTTGTTGGAGTTCACGCATTTGCACTTGACGGTGGAAATGTGACTGCTAGAGCTAGAAACTTTGCGCCACTTTATGATATTGATGAGGAAGCTGCAACAGGAACTTCAAATGGTGCACTAACATATTATTTACAACAGGCTGGCTTAATTGGTGAGGAAGCAGATGTTTCTGTAATTCAAGGGGAGACTATGGGTAGACCATCAATTATTAAAAGTCATATAAAAACTGCCGAGGGTGAAACAACAGTTAAAGTTGGTGGAACCTCAGTAATATTGGCTGAAGGCAATATATTTATATAAAAGATTTTAAGAGGCAGATGGGTAATCTGCCTTTTTGTATATAAAGGTTTAACTTTGTCGCTGTAAATCTTAAAGAAATCTTAAAGGTTTACATACTTATAACTTAATAGAGAAATCTCTATAATGTATTTCAAAGGAGGATTACATGTATAATATTTTGATTTGTGACGATGACAAGGATATAGTAGGTGCACTAAAAATTTATTTGGCTAAGGACGATTATAGATTGTTTGAGGCAAACAATGGAATTGAAGCAATAGATGTTGTTAAAAAGAATGATATTCACTTAATTTTGATGGACATTATGATGCCAGAGCTTGATGGGATAATGGCAACAGCAAAAATTAGAGAAGAATATAATGTCCCAATTATATTTTTGACAGCCAAAAGTGAGGACATCGATAAAGTTTTGGGCCTTGATATTGGTGGAGATGACTATGTTACTAAACCATTTAACCCAATAGAGCTTATGGCTAGAGTTAAATCGCAGTTGCGAAGATATATGAAGCTTGGCAGTGGACAGAAACAAGAAGATGTATTGAAAATTGGTGGAATAGAGCTTGACGACAAAGCTAAAACAGTGTTTGTAGACGGACAATCAGCAGGCTTAACCCCGACAGAATATGATATTTTGAAACTCTTTATGGAAAACCCAGGGCAAGTATTTAATCCAAAGGATATCTACACTAGAGTTTGGAAGGATAATCTATTTGGAAGCGAAAGCACCGTAGCAGTACACATTAGGCATCTAAGGGAGAAGATTGAGATTAACCCAGCAGAACCAAGGTACCTAAAAGTCGTTTGGGGGCAAGGCTATAAGATTGAAAAGGAGAGAGAAAATGGAAAAGAGAGAGTGGACACGTAGTCTGTGGGCAAAGGTTGTTGCGTATATACTAATAGTAATTTTAGCGATTATGACAATTGGAGCTGTAATGGGTGGAGTTTTTGCCATAGAAAAGGAATTTTATAAATATACTAGGCCTGTGATAGAGGAAAAACACACGGATTACAGGGTTAATGATTACGCAAAGGCTGTGGTTAATGAGAATTTGATGCTAGAAAACTATGGGGAAAATAGTATACACAAAGGGCAAAACTTTTTTTACAAATTTTATGACAAAAAAGGAAAAGAACTTGGTAATAACATCTCAGAGCTTGATGGCAAGGAAGATGGATTTACTGAAAAAAAGATTGTGTTCAAAAATACTGATATTCTCTATGGAGATGATAAAAAAGTGGAAAAGTTATTTCCAGTAACTGTAAAGGTATATATAGATAATGATTTACCAGTGCTAGATCGGTATAGTATAGAGAAAAAGTTAATAGAATATATTTATCCTATGAAATATATTGTCTGGGCAATTGCAGGGATATGTTTTGTGGCAGGATTTCTACTATATATTTTTCTATTATATAGTGCAGGACGTAGAGTGGGAGATGATGACTTAACCCCAGGAGTATTTAGCAAAGTTCCACTGGATTTGCAAGGGTTAGTGTTACTGCTCATAATGGCTGCCGGTATTGGTAGATCAAATATAGGGTTTCTTGCAGCTTTAGTCGCATTTGGTATAGTTTTTATTGGATTCTCAATGAATTTAGCAGCAGGAATTAAAATGGGTTATTGGCTAAAAAACACTATTACATATAAAATCATAGGAGAAACTATCAATATATTTGGTGCGAGTAAGTTGGTGGCAAAATCAACAGTAGCAGCTGTTTTTATTGTCATAATGGAGATGGTATTAGCAAATATGGCTTTTTATGGTGGGTTTGCATTATTTGTTTTAATTATGTTTAACCTTTGCATTATTGCGGGAGTTATATATATGGCAAGTGCAATGAAATCTCTTAATGAAGCAGTGAAAATCATGGTAGCTGGCAACCTTAATTACCAAGTTGATACAAGTAAAATGAAAGGTGGGTTCAAGGAACATGGAGATGATCTTAACGAAATAGGACAGGCAATGACTAAGGCGTTAGAGGAACGAATGAAAAGTGAAATGACTAAAACAGAGCTTATTACCAATGTTTCCCACGATATCAAAACACCTTTAACTTCTATTGTGAATTACACAGATTTAATAGCCAAAGAAGAATGTTCAAATGAAAAGATTAAGGAATATTCACAGGTTTTACTAAGACAGTCAGAAAAGTTAAAGAAGCTAATTGAAAATTTAGTTGAGGTTTCAAAAGCTACTTCGGGGAATGTGGACGTTTATTTGGCACCTTGCAAAGCGAGTACGTTGCTATCTCAGGCAGTTGCTGAATATGAAGAGGCAATAAATGAAGCTAAACTAGATGTTGTAATAAAAGTTCCAAAAGATGAGAAACAAATTATAGTAGATGGTAGGTTGATGTGGAGGGTTCTTGACAATTTAATGGGTAATGTGTGCAAATATGCCCAGCCAGGAACTAGAGTATATATATCCACAGTGGAAAACGAGTTAGACACAACGATAGTATTCAAAAATACATCTAGATATCCGTTAGATATATCACCACAAGAATTAATGGAGAGATTTGTTAGAGGAGATAAATCTAGAGGAACAGAGGGAAATGGTTTAGGGCTTGCAATTGCATCAAGTCTAACTGAAATTCAAAACGGTAAATTTGACATTGAAGTAGATGGAGATTTATTTAAGGTAGTTATGCGTTTTATTAATGGTAAGTAGTAATATTATACCCCAGGAACAGTAAGAGTTCGTGGGGTATATTTTTTTCTTTATGGTTGTGGTGTATTTTTTATTAGGAATAGACTATATCCCAAAGAAATAACAATAATTGCAATTGTTCCAGGAATTATATATGTGTTAATCATCTCATGGTTTGTAAATGCACTCGTCGAATTATAAACTCCGTGGAGTATTATACAAGACCATAGTGACTTCGTACGATAAAATAGCATTACAAACATAAATCCTATTGATATAGCATAACAAATTTGACAAAGGGTAGAAATCAGATCACTACCGCTTCCGTTAATTAAGTTTACAATATGCCCGATGCCAAAGGTAAGACTTGAAACTATAATTGCAGTTTTTACATTGTCTTTGCATAGCGCCTTAAATAGGAAGCCTCTAAATATAACTTCCTCTAAAAATCCCACAAAAAGCATGGATAATATGAAGAATATTGTTTCAATAGGAGAATAATTAATCTGCACGCCAAAGATTAGCTTTGGAACTATTAAAAGAATAAGGGGAATATAGAATAATAGTTTTTGTGCAGGCAAATTTGGCTTGCATAATCCATAGTATGTAGAGAGTTTGTTTTTTTTGATGAATAGTAAAATTGATCCAGAAAGAACAATGAGAAATAAGGTTGTGAGAGATTTCGCAACTCCTAAATCTCTGGATATGTTATCCGTTATACTTGTACCAACAACGTAAATGATAATGAATATTATCGCAAACCATAATTCGTCTTTTTTGTATAATTGCTGTAACATACAATAATCTCCTTTTTAATATAATTTATTTTAGCATTAGCGATTTTTTGAATTTGTTAATTGATTAGTAATAAAACGCAACGTCAACTTTATCACAGTCAAAATAGAGTTCCTCCGTACCATCTGGGAGTACCCAAGCACCTTGGAATACGGTTGGCATGTTAATGCCACCTACTTCCTTGTACTTTCCGCAACGAGCCACCCAGTCATGCTGTTTTGTCTTTTCACCATTTTCCTTATAACGGTCTTTGGAGTAAAAACTTGTGATAGCACCATTTGCATCAAATTCATAAATCCCACTTACAGTCGTTTCGTACGCAGTAATTGTTGCTTGTAAATGAGTGTTATCTATTTCTTTCCAAATAATGTTTTTTTGCATAAAAAAGGATGGGCAAACAATTGCCTCGGCGAGAACAGTCACAAGGGAGGACTGATTCATTTCTTGGTTTTGAACGTTAAAAATGGTGAACAGCTTTCCGATGACACCCTGCATACGAGCTTTTCCATTAATATAATCATCAAGACCTTGAAATGGTAGAATTCCAGCCATTTTAGTGTCAATAAAGGCAAGGCGCTCGGGGGAATTTGCAACATTCACCTGTGTGTAGTCTATTTTAATAGTTGGGCTTACAGGATTCATTAAAAAATCCACATCACTATGTTTTGTTACACTACTGCTCATCATGGGTTTACCCATTAAACCACAATATGCTATAAAATTCTTTAAAAGCTGGGGTTTGTCTGCCAAAACTTCCTTTGAAAAGTACTCGGTGGGTGCTGTAGACTTTGATGTCAGCAAATTTTTTTCCTTTTTAAACTCAGCCTTAAGAGGTGAATAGGGTATGATAAACCATATAATCAATACCGCTATCAAAACTGCTATTATAATTAACGCAATAAGAAATGTTTTTTTCATTATTTAATCTTCTCCTTTTTTATTGCAGATACACTGCCTTTTTCATTGCTCGTTTTGCCCATAGCAAAGCCTAAGCTAACTAAAGCTATTCCACAAATAATTAAAAGATAATGCTTGCTTACAAGTCCAGAAATAGCAAACAAAATACCTGATCCAACATAGTAGGGATTTATTTTCTTAATCATTTTCAACTCTCTCTTTCTTATTTTGTATATGTAGTTTAACAAGTGGTGTGATGAGTAAAACCGCAATCACAATGGAGCCTATTAGCTGTCCATAAGATAGCCACGGATTTGCTTCGTCAGGGATTGGCTTAACTATACCAATCACAGTTCGAGCCACCCAAATAAAGGTCATAAAAACATACAGTGTAATCGCTTCCTTGTTTTGCTCAAAAATCCGCTTGCCCCACCAAATAAGCAATGCACTAAGTCCAAACAAAAACATAGAAAAACAGATATTCACATAGTCAATTGTTATTGATAAGACTTGGTATTCCTTTGGAATATAACTGTACCAGCCATATAAATGGGGAATAAAAAAGTGCCACAAGCCAACCAATAGACTTAAAACCATGCCTGCATAATAACAAAACTTAAAATTTTTCAAAATATTACCTCTCAAAAGCTTTTTTATATTTAGGTAAAATATATTTTGTAAATACGACTGCATTTACAATTAAAATAATAGCGAAAATTGCTTGTGTCAACAGTTGAGGCATCAAATAAACGATACCGTTCATATCCCCGCCACCAATGAGCAGACCGACCCATTTACGAATGAGCTTTTGTAAATTCATTTTGCTTCCTCTCTTAATTTTTTTCTTTACCAACGAGGAATAAAGACTTTGAAAACCTTAAACTTGCGCCACCTACTGTAATGAGAATCCCAGTAATTACAAGTAGTAATTCGATTGAAACTTTATCCGCAAGTGGACCAAAAAATATCATAGAGATTGGCATAGCCAAACCACCTATAATAGATGCA
Source organism: Anaerovoracaceae bacterium (assembly GCA_036637375.1). Lineage (GTDB taxonomy): Bacteria > Bacillota > Clostridia > Peptostreptococcales > Anaerovoracaceae > JAVWMQ01. The sequence continues at coordinate 16,343 of JAVWMQ010000014.1, read as the reverse complement.
AAGCTGAATACTCTGCCCATAACCTGTGGTTCAATATTTGTTTGCAGAATTGTCATAATCGGTGTATTTGAAATCGGAATACTTGCTCCACAAATTATGATAACCAATAGGTAAGCAAAAAAGCTTGGAACAAGTCCTAATAGTATGGTTGTTACACCTAATATAATGCAAGAAAGCATTATTGTATGTACCTTGTTTTTAAATCCGCCCCATGCTGAAATACCTATGCCTCCGGCAATCATACCAACAGAAAACAAGATTTCGACAGCACTTAATCGCCAAACATCATCACCAAAGCTTCTAGTTACTTGAAGTGGAGTGAGTAAGCACGCCGGTGCAGAAAGAAGTCCAAAAAGTGCAGAAACTACCATTAATACCTTGAGCCAAGGTGTCTTCATAATATAGTGAACTCCCTCCTTTAGCTCTCCAAAATAAGATGGATTTTGAGTTGATTCTGGTTTTGAATGTTTTACGTATACAAAGAAGAACACGACAGAAATCCCTATTAATGCGGTAATTACATCAATTAATAATATGTATTGAATTGGAAAAAATGAAAGTAACACTCCAGCTAACATAGGAGATGCAAATGTAGTAAAGGCTTGTACAGTGCCTTGAATTCCATTTATTCGTATAAGATGTTCTGCTGGTACAATTTGTGGAATTAGTGCATTAACTGCTGGTTGTTGAACACCTTGACCAAAGCTTCGCACAGCAACAATACTAAGCATTAGCCAAATGTTTTCGTATCCCAAAAACATTAAGATTGCCAAAATTGCGGTTACCAGTGCAATAATGCCATCAGAAATGTTGATGAGGTATTTACGGTTATAGCGGTCAGCCCAAACCCCTGCAAAGGGGGAAATAATCACCATGGGTAGTAGTATCGCACAGCTAAACAAAGACATTATAAGTCCGGATTGTGTTTGAAGTGTGATTTGCCAAGTGATTGCATATTGAACAAGCATAGAACCAAAAAGAGACAAAAATTGTCCTCCTATAAAAAATCCTATATTTTGCTGCCAGTTTGTAGATTTATTGATTTGTAATTGATTAATTTTAAACATTAAATAAAACTCCTTGTTAGACTTAAACCTTTTGATAATTCCTTCTATATGTTTTTATTTCTATACATTTCATAAAAATCTTTTGCTACAAGCTCCAGTTCAGCAAGCGCCTCTTGTTCGTCGCAAAGGTGCATATCATATTTTGTAAGCAACAAAAATATGGGAGAATAGTATTTGTATGCAAGAAGTTTAGGGTTTGCTTTTTTCATAACCCCAATTTCCATCATTTGACTAAATAACCCAGTTTCATATCGAATAGGCTCGTCTAAAAATAGCTCCTCGTAAAGATTGTTTAAACGAGGGTCACCATAGCGCTCAATAGTAAGCATTTTGCGTAGAGAGGAGGCCACCTCATCTTTTAGATGAAAAAGTAAAACGGATTTTGTAACCTCTAAAAAAATTTCTACTGTGAAATCGTTGGGAGAAACTTCGGTTATATTACTTTCTAGTAAAGAAAACCCTCCTGTCATTTTTTGCATTCTTTCGTAAAAAACCTTGATACAGGAATCAAATATTTCTTGCTTATTTTTATAGTGCTTATAAAGAGAGGGAGCCTTAATGCCCACAGCCTGTGCTATTTCACCTACATAAACAGAAGAATATCCTTTTTCTGCAAAAAGTTTAAGTGACACCTCTAAAATCTTTTCTTTTGTCGTCATATCGTTACCATTTTTAACCTTTATTTGTGTATTCATAAAAAAGTTGTTTGGCTAATTATGATTAGCTAAACACAGTATAAGCTAATTGCGATTAGCTGTCAATTGTTTTTAGTAACTTTATAACTAAGGTTTATGGCATAAGAAAAGCCGCAGGACTTCAAAAATCCTACGGCATTTTTTAAAAACTGATAGCTTCCCTATCTATGGAATCAACACCATATTGAAAGCTAAAACTCAAAGATATTATACGGTGTTGCCTGATAAACGTAATAGTTTAGCCAGTTTGAAAATAACAAGCTGGCATGGCTTCGCCATCTAAAGATTGGCTCTTTAGTAGGGTCATCATCTTTGAAATAGTTTTTCGGAACATCAATTTCAAGCCCCTTATTAACATCTCTAAAGTATTCATTGGCAAGGGTATCCTTGTCGTACTCCTGATGGCCCAAAATGAAAATCTGTCTGCCATTGTCAGTAGAAATAATATGAGGCCCAACTTCCTCTGAATCTGCCAAGATTCTAAGCTCAGGATGACTTAAAATATCCTCACGTTTTATCTCCGTATGTCTTGAGTGAGGAGCATAAAAAACCTCGTCAAAGCCACGAACTAAAGGTGTATGAGAACGTTTAACCTCTAAAGGAAAAACTCCAAAAACTTTTTCGTTTAGTAAGTGCTTGTCTATTCCATAGTGATAATAAAGTCCAGCCTGGGCACCCCAACAAATAAACATTGTACTAAATACATTAGTTTTGGCATATTCCATAAGTTCAGTTAACTCTTTCCAGTAATCAACCTGTTCAAAAGGCATCTGCTCAATAGGTGCACCTGTAATGATCATTCCATCAAAACGTCTATCCTTGACTTCATCAAGAGTTTTGTAAAAAGCTTCAAGATGCTGCTGAGAAACGTGCTGAGAAGTATGGCTCTCCATACCCAAGAGTGTAAGCTCCACCTGTAAAGGTGAATTTGCAAGGACTCTAGCTAGCTGAGTTTCGGTAGCAATTTTAGTCGGCATTAAATTTACAATAGCAATTTCAAGAGGTCGTATGTCCTGAGTCATAGCACGCCCTCTATCCATTGTAAAAATATTATCCTTTTGAAGCTCGTCAGCAGCCGGTAGGCTGTTTGGTATTATTAACGGCATAATTTCATTCTCCTCTATTTTAGTTTAGCAAGAGCCTGCTCAAAATCTGCTATTATGTCATCGATATCTTCAATACCAACAGAACATCTAATTAATTCAGGTTTAATTCCACCCTTGATTTGAGCTTCTTCACTTAACTGCCTGTGAGTTGTACTAGCAGGGTGAAGGACACTTGTTCTAATGTCGCCAACGTGGACAACAATACTTGTAAGTTCTAGGTATGATAAAAGCTCCTCACCAGCAGCTTTACCACCTTTTACGCCAAAGCTTAGTACACCACTAGTGCCCTTTGGCAAATATTTTTGTGCAAGATCGTAATACTTGTTATCTTCAAGACCTGGGTAGTTTACCCAATCAACCTTTGGATGAGCCTGCAAATACTTGGCTAAAGCCAAAGCGTTTGAGCTATGTCGTTCCATTCTAAGGTGAAGTGTATCAAGGCCTTGGAAAGTAATCCAAGCATTCATAGGGCTCATAGTGCAGCCAAGATCTCTCAGCATTTGAGCTCTTAACTTAACGCAAAACGCCTGATCTTGGAATTTTTCGTAATATTTAAGACCATGGTAGCTTTCGTCAGGTTCAGTTAATCCAGGGAACTTATTGCCACAAGTCCAATCGAACTTGCCGCCCTCAATAACCATACCTCCAACGCAAGTTGCATGACCGTCGGAATATTTAGTAGTAGAATGAGTAACAATGTCAGCCCCGTGTTTTAGTGGCTGGCAAAGGTATGGAGTAGCAAGAGTGTTGTCCACAATTAGGGGAACACCAATAGCCTTAGCAACCTTGCTAAACTTTTCAAAATCCAAAACCCCAAGAGCTGGGTTACCAAGAGATTCCCCAAAGACAGCCTTAGTGTTTGGCTTAGCAAGGGCAATTAGCTCATCAGCACTTAAATCAGGATCAACAAAAGTTGTTTCGATACCCATTTTGTGAAGAGTAACTCCAAACAAATTGTGAGTTCCACCATAGATATTACTTGCAGAAATAATATGATCCCCTGCTTCACAGATGTTTAACATTGCAATCATATTAGCAGATTGACCAGAAGATGTAGCAATACCAGCAGTACCGCCTTCAAGTGTCGCCATCTTGACTTCAAGGGCGTTTACAGTTGGGCTACCTAGTCTTGTGTACATGTAGTCTGCACTCTCAAGATCAAAGAGTTTAGCAACGTCCTCTGAATTATAATATCTGTAAGTTGTGTTCTGCACTATAGGCAAAACCTGCGGTTGACCGTTTTCCGCTTTGTAGCCAGCGTGGATACAATTTGTGTTGAATTTATAGTTGTTCATACTATTACCTCCTCGTTTTGTTTTTCCAATAATTATATCACAAAATATTCTTTTGTGGTAAAATAGTTTTGTATTAAATATTAAAGAAAAAGATGAAGAGAAAATGAACATATAAAGATGAAAGCATTGAATTGTTTGGAAAGGCAGGAAATATGATATTTTATTTTTCAGGAACAGGAAATTCCAAATATTTGGCTGGGGAAATAGCCAGTCAAACAGGCGATACAGCAGTTGAAATTATGACAGCTATTAAACTATCAAAAGGGTATAAAGCCAAAGACGGCGAGACTATTGGTTTTGTATTCCCAGTTTATGCGTGGAGAGCACCTGAAGTGGTGGATTATTTTGCAAGGAGTGTAGAGCTTGCCAAGGACAACTTTGTGTTTGCGGTATGCAATTGCGGATCGGAGGCAGGCAAAACCCTAGAACGATTCCAAAAGATAATACCACTTGATGCTGGATACACATTTGTAATGCCATCAAACTATATTATAGGAGCAGATGTTTTAAATGAAGGAGAAACAAAGGCGCTTTTAGAACAAGCCAAAATCAAAGTGGATAGAATTAGCAAAGAAATAATAAATAGAGAAAAAACAATGGACTGTCTATGGGGCATCATGGCGGCAATTAAATCTTCAATAGCAGGATGGGGATTTAATAAGTTTGCAAGGTCAACAAAACCTTTTGCTGTTTCAGATGATTGTAACTCATGTGGACTATGTGCAAAAATATGTCCAGCGAGAACTATCAAAATGGTTGAGGGTAAGCCTAAATGGGATAAAGGCTGCTTCCAGTGTTTGGGTTGCATTAATAGATGTCCCAAAGAAGCAATTTGCTATGGTTCAAAAACTCAGGCCAGGGGCAAATATTATATAGAAAAATATATTTAAGGATTGAAAAAATCTTGCTATTAGCAATGTCATAAGGTATAATATCTTATTAAAGAAAAACGACATAAGGATTTAAAATAGAGAGAATAAGGAGGACACATGGCTACATATTACAATGAACCTTCAAGAACTTTTAACGAATATCTATTAGTTCCAGGATATTCTTCAAAGGAATGTAAGGTGGACAACGTATCGCTAAAAACACCAATCACAAAATTCAAGAGAGGTGAAGAAGCTGAAATTTCAATGAATATACCACTAGTATCAGCTGTTATGCAGGCGGTATCAGACGATAAGCTTGCGGTAGCATTAGCAAAAGAAGGCGGAGTTTCTTTCATTTTTGGTTCTCAGAGCATTGAGGATCAGGCAGAAATGGTTAGAAAAGCTAAATCAACTAAAGCTGGATTTGTAACAAGTGATGCAAATATTAGACCAGATCAGACGTTAAATGACCTATTAGAATTAAAAGCGAGAACAGGGCATTCAACAACAGCTGTTACTGAAGATGGAACATCAGAGGGTAAATTAGTTGGACTTGTAACAAGTAGAGATTACAGAATAAGTAGAATGGATGGAAACACAAAGGTTTCAGAATTCATGACACCATTTGAAAAGCTTATATATGCAAAAGCAGGGGCAACTCTATCTGAAGCTAATGATATCCTTTGGGATAACAAGCTAAACTCACTACCAGTAATAGATGAGAACCAGAGATTAACACATTTCGTTTTCCGTAAGGATTACGATTCACACAAAGCAAATCCAAATGAGTTATTAGATGCTGACAAAAGATATATTGTTGGAGCAGGAATCAATACTAGAGATTACCAACAAAGAATCCCAGCATTAGTTGAAGCTGGAGTAGATATTCTTTGTATCGACTCAAGTGAAGGATTTAGCGAATGGCAGGCAGATACACTTAAATTTGTAAGAGATAACTATGGCGATAGTGTAAAAATTGGAGCAGGTAATGTAGTTGACGAAGAAGGATTCTTGTACCTTGCAAATGCTGGAGCAGATTTTATTAAAATCGGTATCGGCGGTGGATCAATTTGTATCACTAGAGAACAAAAGGGTATTGGTCGTGGACAGGCAAGTGCTGTTCAAGATGTAGCAAAGGCTAGAAATGACTACTTCAAAAAGACAGGAATATATATTCCAATATGCTCAGATGGTGGAATTGTTTATGACTACCATATGACACTAGCATTAGCAATGGGAGCAGATTTCCTAATGCTAGGTAGATACTTTGCTAGATTTGACGAGGCACCAGGAGCAAAACTAAATGTAAATGGTAACTACGTTAAAGAATACTGGGGCGAAGGTTCAAATCGTGCTAGAAACTGGCAGCGTTACGATATGGGTGGCGACAGCAAACTAAGCTTTGAAGAAGGCGTTGACTCATATGTTCCATATGCAGGAACACTGTCTGATAACGTTAGACAGTCACTTCAAAAGGTTAAATCAACAATGTGTAACTGTGGAGTTTTAACAATAGAAGAACTACAGGAAAAGAGCAAAATGACATTAGTTTCAGCAACAAGTATTGTTGAGGGTGGAGCTCATGATGTAATCAAAAAGGATACATCAAACCAAGTAAACTTTAAATAAACATAGAAACTAAGACTAATACAAAAAACAAAGGCAGGCCGACGTTAGACCTGCCTTGTGTAATTAATAATAAATACTTACAAAACGTATAAAATCCATAAGAATGAGTAGGAGGGAATATGAAACCAGAAGAAAAAATCATAGTTGTTGACTTTGGTGGACAATATAACCAGATGATTGCGAGAAGAGTTCGTGATCTAAATGTATTTGCAGAAGTGAAACCATACACAATTTCAGCGAATGAAATGAAAGAAATAAACCCAAGAGGTATAATTTTTACAGGAGGTCCAAACAGCGTATTTGGAGAATCTGCACTAGAATTTGATACAGAAATATTCAAACTGGGAATTCCAATTTTAGGAATTTGCTACGGTGCACAGCTAATCGCCCATTCTCTAGGTGGTGTTGTTAAAACAGCCCCAACAAGTGAGTATGGCAAAACTACAGTTACAGTTGACCAAGAAACAACACTTTTCAAAACTGTTGAAAAGGAAACTATCTGTTGGATGAGCCACACTGACTACATTGCAGATGTGCCAGCAGGATTTAAAATTACAGCAAGCACACCAGTTTGCCCAGTTGCAGCAATGGAAAACAAGGAAGCTGGAATGTATGCAGTTCAGTTCCACCCAGAGGTGCTACACTCTGTAGAAGGGGACAAAATGCTAAAGGCATTTATCAAAGATGTTTGTCACTGCCACGATGAATGGAAGATGGAAACATTTATTGAAGATGAAATACAGGAATTAAAGGCTAAAATCGGTGATGGCAAGGTGTTACTTGCTCTAAGCGGTGGCGTTGACTCATCAGTTGCAGCAGTAATGCTAAGCAAAGCAATCGGCAAACAACTAACTTGCGTATTTGTTGACCATGGTCTACTTCGTAAAGACGAGGCTGCTGAGGTTGAAGCAATATTCGGGCCTACAGGCAACTACGATTTAAACTTCATTAAAGTAGATGCTTCACAACGTTTCTACGATAAACTTGCAGGACAAGACGATCCTGAAACAAAGAGAAAAATCATCGGCGAGGAGTTTATTCGTGTATTTGAAGAGGAATCCAAAAAAATTGGAGCTGTTGATTTCCTAGCACAGGGTACAATTTACTCTGATGTTGTTGAAAGCGGCCATGGCGATTCTGCTACAATTAAGTCGCACCACAATGTTGGAGGACTACCTGATTTCGTTGATTTCAAGGAAATTATTGAGCCATTGCGTATGCTGTTTAAGGACGAAGTACGTAAAGCAGGTAGCGAGCTTGGTATTCCTGATTACCTTGTTTATCGTCAGCCTTTCCCAGGCCCAGGGTTAGCTGTTAGAATTATCGGTGAGGTTACAGCAGAAAAGGTTAAGATCGTTCAAGATGCAGATGCGATTTACAGAGAAGAAGTTGCAAAAGCAGGAGCAGATAAAGGTCTAGGTCAGTATTTTGCTGCCCTAACTAACATGCGTTCAGTTGGCGTTATGGGTGACTTTAGGACTTACGATTATGCAATAGCATTACGTGCAGTTCTAACTTCAGACTTTATGACAGCAGAAGCAGCAAAGCTTCCTTGGGAAGTACTAGAAAAAGTAACTACTAGAATTGTTAATGAGGTTGAGCATGTTAACAGAGTACTGTTTGACTGCACAGGGAAACCACCAGCAACGATTGAATTTGAATAGTTGCAAATATAGCACAAACATTGTAATTTCAATGTTTGTGCTTCTTTTTTTATGTTTTGACCGTATTTTGACCGCAAATTCAGCCTATATTTTAGCACCTTATTTTGTGGTTTTAAAGAATAGCTTTTGTTCGTATAAGGTGCTAAATTGTAATACCTAACAAACTGCTTACCTTCTATCACTCCTGCTTTTGAATTTAATGTCCAGATGTATGGGTCACAAGAGTTCCATTTTGCTCCACCATCTCCTGCTGAAAAGTTTTCATATATATCATTATATGTAACTCCCGTTACTTCTTCAAACTTATCTACCTTTTCATATGCTTTTCCGTATCTATAAAATCTTTCTTTGTAGTATTGTCTTTTTACTTCTTTTTTTAGGTTTGGTCCTTCTTCTGTAAATTCTACAAATAAGGATTTTTGCTTTGTTCCTGCTATTAGTGTTCCTGTTACATCTTCTCCTGCTCTTGCTTTTGTTTTATTTAAAAAATTATCTCTTTGTGCATTTGTGAAGTTGCTAGTTTCTGTTGGTGTGTCAATATCACCATAGTTATACCAGCCAGTTCTATAGAAACCTACTTTAAATGGGATATGTTGGATTTTAAAGATAAGCTTAGTTATAACTATTGATTTGGCGAGTTGAAAATTTCAAACAACAATAAGTGAGATTGATAAAATAATAGATCACCTTATTGAAACGTAGGAAACATTGTTTTCATCAGAAAATAATCTGAGATTGGCAAACAATAAATCTTAGGATTAAATATGAAGAAACTTGTTTAAAACAATCCTATGATGGCAGAGAAGTTTTCAGAGTAAAATTTAAAAAGTACACAAAAATAAAGAATTGAAATTATGATACTACTGTGATATTAAAAATTTGACATATCAAAGGTATGGGTTATAATGGAGAATATATATTGTTTTAATATTGCTTCTAGAACCCTTAGTAAACTTAGAAAAGTAATTTTTAAGGAAAGGAAGTTGCCTATTTTCGACAATATCAAGTATTTGGTGAGTATCTGAATCAGCATATATAAAACTTATGGAACCTTTAGCAGCTTTTGTAGATTTGAATTCATCAAACATTAGATTTACAGGTAGATATTGAGATTTAACTTGAAAACTTTGGTAGTTGTTATCTATTGCTCTAGAGACAGTAGAATTTGTTTACTTAAAAGATAAAGAGTAATTAAAAACCACCTTACTTTTAAGTCTGGTGGTTTTTTCTTAAAACAATTTTTTATAGACTAAACTACCTAACCAAAAGTAGCAATCCTTTTTATTATCTTGATTATATATTATTATAAAAGCAAAGTCAATTACTGAAATTATTGATAGAAAGCCTCCTGTTTTACCTGGGGTGAGAATGGGAAATACAGTTTAGATATGCAGTAATCTTTTTCAATATTTGTTCTAGCAGAAAAAGTGTACCCGCATTCTTTGATTATGGTATTCTATTTATTTCATAATACATTAAATAATAGTCTTGCACCTTATACAAAGAAAAACGGTTCTAAAAAAATGAAAAATAAGGTGCTAATATTGACCGCAATTTGACCGCAAAAGGTCGATTATACGAAAATAATATAGATAATGCAGATAAAAGAGATACTATAAACGTTGAAATATCAACAATTACAATAGGAGACAAAAATACTCAGATTGAATTTGAATAACTTGCTCACAAAAGGTAGCATGCAAATCCTCAGTGTTTGTAGTGCACTAGCATGAGGCAAACAACGCCCCAAAGAATATGTTGGGGCGTTGTCCGTTTTAGGGGTGGCAAAACCTCCTGCGGTCGGCCATTGGCTCAAAAAGTGCACAAAGGACGCCACCACCACAAAAACGCCCAACAGGCTACCTATAAATTACAATATCTAAATGTACTGATTGGAGAATTTGAGATGAAACGTATAAATTTTATCAAGGTTAGAATCTTGCCAAGGGGGTGTAATGAGAAATGAGTAGCAAAATGAAGATAAGCATAGATACTAAGAAATTATTTTACTTAACTACTATAGTTTCAGTATTGCTATTTATAATTGGGAATGTAATAACTGTTATGTACAATCCGTTAAACAACGGTGTATTCGGGGGATTAAGTAGAAACTACTTTGACATGTTGACGATGTTTGTACCTTTTTCAATGTGGGCGTGGTTAATTATTTTTGGAACTTTATTTGTTAAAAAAAATTGGGTAGTTGTAGCTATATGTGTTGCTTTAGCAATTCCACACATAATTTTAATTGTAGTGTTGCACGCATATTCGTACAATATCTTAGAAATTTTAAAGTGGTATGTGATGATTTTGAGTTTTGGAACTATTATTTTATAAACGATTTGAAATAAATGACATTGAGAAAGTAGACTAAGTTTATTTAACTCTTGCTTCTTTACCTGTGTTACTTCTCTATTATCTTGTAGTAGTTCTTCTATGCTGCTCCTAACACTTTCGCCAATTGTTGTTATATTTACAAATTTGTGGGGTAAAAGAAAAGGAAAAAAAGGCGATAAAATATAAAAAGGAATAGTGAAGGTAAAATGAAGAAATATTCAAAACTTATAGTGGCAATTGCAATATGTGCAGTTTTTGTGACTGGTAGCAATAAGACCATAAATCCAAAAGCAGTGCTTGAAGGTAGCAACCTTGCCAATGTGGGTACATATTTGCGATATATGACAGAATACAAAAATGGCAAAGTGCCCAAGCAAGACTATAATTGCCGTACAGCGGCGTTTACATTGCTTGAGGGCAATATTAGGGCAACACCTCCCAAAACCTATAATAACTACCTAATGATGGACGTGGACGCCATTGAAACTGACAGCACATTCAAGCATCTCAAAAATCACAAAGGTGAGTTTATTGCAGTGTTTGATGGAGCAAGTGTGGCAGGCATTCCAAAAAGCAAATTTGAGAAGGTTTACCCAAAAGCCCTAAAAAAACGTAATGTAAAGTTTACAAACAAAAATGCTTCGCTAGTAAGTGTTGTGATGCATGATCCTTACGAAAAGTGGCTCTTTGTAGGCCATGCAGGGGTGCTAGTTAAAACAGGCAAAAAGCTAGTCTTTTTTGAAAAACTAGCGCCAAATGATGATTACCAGATTAAAACATTTACATCAAAGTCAGCCCTCAAAGGTGAGCTACAATCAAGGTCAGCATACCAAGGGGAAAAAGCTTCCCACAAACCAATGATATATGAAAACGGTACTTTGATGAAATAAACGTTTTTATGGCACAAACAAAAGAGGACTTGGGCAATGACCCAAGTCCTCTTAATTTTATTTTAAATTAATAACAAGCTATATCTGAGTATTACAAGCGCTAGGAGTTAAACCCTTTGCATCTTCTTTTTCAACTTGATCTTCTTCTAATACACCTAGCCATTTAGCTACTAACTTAGTAGTGCTTGCCTGAATAATTAGAGTTACAAGGATTGTCATAAATACAACAGAAGATATAATTTCATAGCCAGGAACCTTTAGAGCCACAATCATTCCAGATACGGCAGCAGGGATAACCCCAGTTTCTCTAACCCACATCATAAAGACTATATCTCTAATTTTCCATTCAGCTTTTCTATCAACTAGAGTAGAAGCTAAAACAGATAGTGGTCTAGCAATGAACATTAGAACTAGTACTGTTAATAATGATGGTAGCCAGTATTCTGCAAGAGCAGACATGTTTACCTGAGTTCCAAGAAGTACAAAGATTGACATACGGCAAATTGTTGCGATGCTCTCTGTAACATGTACTGTTGGATGGTAGTCAGCTTCTGGTAACCAGATACCAAATAGTTTTTTGTTTCCTGCAATAAGTCCAGCCATAAATACAGCCATGTAGCCACTGCCATTAAATGATAGAGCAACTTCATAAGCAAGAATTACAGTTAGTATTGACATTATTGGAGAATAAGAACTGAAGATACCAATTCTCTTGTCTGAAACCAAGATGATTAATAAGTATCCAATAAATATTCCAACGCCTACTCCAACAGATGCAGAAATTAGTAATTCCTTCAAGCTGTCAGATACTGATAATTTACCGCTCAAAACGATTCCAAGTATTGCAGAAGATAAAATCGCACCAACTGCATCATTGAAAGCAGATTCGCTTACAACAGTTTGTTTGATTTTGTCTTTGATTTTTACTTGTCTAAAGACAGGAATCAAAGCAGCAGGGTCAGTTGAGGCAATTACTGCACCAAGCAGAATTGCAATTATAAGTGGAATGTTGAATATCTTTGCTGCTATAACACCAACAACGACCGTCGACACCACAACCCCCAGTGTAGATAATAAGGTAACACTAATCTTTACCTTATTTAGAACCCTTAACTTAATTTCCTTACCGCCTTCATAAAGTATAAAAGCTGAACCAAAAGTTAAGATTAAATTGTTTTCAACTGGAAAATCTGCAATACTTAAAATATTTAGAAAGGCTGGTCCGATTAATACACCTGCCATCAAATATAGTATTACATCAGGAATTTTTAAGATTTCACTTAATTTACCAAGTGCTATTCCTGTAATGATTATAATTGAAAAAATTAACAATAAATTATTTGTAGCTACTATTGCCACATTCTCCCCCATATTTTTCATCTCCATTCTTAAATTTTCATTATATATCCTATAACGAAGAGTTATTATATACCTGGTATTATTATAAGTCAATCCTAGAATGAGTACTATTTTATTTTGTTTTCGCAAACCACAAAAGGGCGAGTTGTTTTGGCATAAAACACTAAAATATGGGGCTATTTTGGAGAGTTTATTATCAAATTGAGAAACTAAGATTGTGTAAATTTTAACAATAGTGGCGATTTTAATAAATTTAGTTAAGGTGCTAGGTCAAGTATGAGTTTAATGTTTAAAAAGTGTTTAAGGGAAAAATGACACCAAAATAGTGCTAAACGCATTCTTAACAAGTGATGTGTATAATTATAAAAAAATATAAAACGAGAGGAGAATTTTATGAACGATAACAAACATCTTGAATCGCTTACAAGTGAAAAAACTGAATTCAAAAGAGAAATTGGTGTATTTGGTGGTGTAAGCGTTATTGGCGGAATAATGATTGGTTCTGGTATTTTTTACTTAGGTTCTTACGTTCTTGAGAGAACAGGAATGAATGCTGGACTAGCATTACTATGCTGGATTATTGGTGGTGTAATTACACTATTTGGAGGGCTTTGCTATGCAGAGCTTGGTACTGCAATGCCTAAAGCGGGAGGTAGAGTTGTTTACTTAAACGAAGCTTTTCACCCTGTTGTAGGATTTATGGCAGGTTTCACTGATTGGCTAATTGGAGGACCTGGTTCTGTTGCTGCAATTTCTATTGCATTAATGACTGTTATGAAGTCGTTTTTTGAAATTAGTGATTTTGGAGTTAAGGCAGCAGCTATTGTTATAATTATTGCGCTTACTGCATACAACTTAGTTGGAGTTAAGCTAGCAGCTATAGTACAGAATTTATCTATGATCGCAAAGCTTATTCCTATTGGAATTGTAATGTTTGCAGCGATTTTTGTTGGTAAGGTTAGTCCTGATTTATCCCTTGATAGTGCTAGCACATATGCGGCAGCAGAAGGAACAAATATGCTTGGAATGATTGCAGTTGCAGTTGTTGCGGCGTTATGGGCCTATGAAGGATGGACAAACTTAAACACAGTAGCAGAGGAAGTTAAAAATCCGAAAAAGAACTTACCTCTAGCATTAATTATTGGTATTGGTGGTATCACTGTAATTTATACATTATTCAATTTTGCAATAATGAAGGTGCTTCCTCACGAAGAAATCGTATCAATGATCAAAAGTGGAGATTTATATCTTGGAACAGCAGTTGCTAAGAGTGTTCTTGGTAGCACAGGGGCAATTATAGTTTCAATTGGTATGGTGCTTGCCATGTTTGGATCATTAAATGGACTAATTATGGCACAGCCTCGTATGTATTATGCAATGGCTGAAGAAGGACATTTCTTTAAATCATTTGCAAAGCTACATCCAAAGAGCAAAGTACCAACTATGGCAATTATAGTTCAGGGAGTGCTTTCTGTTGCCCTTGTATGCTTTAGAAACTTAGATCAGCTTACAAACTTAGTTGTTGTAACTGGAATGGTATTTAGCGTACTTGTTATTTTGGCAGTACCTATTTTGAGAAAAAAATATCCGACAATTGAAAGACCATACAAAGTTTGGTTTTACCCATTCTCTGTAATTATTACAGCATTAATATTTACAGGGTTAGTAATAAATGCAGCTATTGAAGATCCAGTTACTGGTGTTACAGGGCTAGTTGTTCCTGCAATTGCAGCAGTAGTTTACTACGCATTTGATAGAAAGCTTAAGAAAGAGGCAAACTAAATGAAGACTGTGCTACACAATGGCAAAATATATGTTGAAAGAGACAGTTTTGCGCAGAGCATTTTAATTGAGAATGGATTAATTTCAAAGGTAGGTACAAGTGACGAAATCCTGTTGCTTGCTGATGATGAAACAGAAGTTATTGATTGTAAGGGCAAGACTGTAATTCCAGGGTTAAATGATTCTCATTTACATTTTATGCAAATGGGAGAAACTATGTATCAAGTAAAAATTGATGAGAGTACGTCAATTGAGGATATGATCAAAAGATGCAAGGAGTTTTTGGTAGACCATGAGGACAGATGCATCAATGGGATTCACGCAATTGGCTGGAATCAGGATTTGTTTGTTGATGGAGATAGGCTTCCAGACAGAAATGACCTTGACCAAATATCAACTGAAATTCCAATAGTTCTTGAGAGAGTTTGCGGGCATATTGTGTCTACGAATACAAAGGTAATTGAAATTTTAGGCCTTGATGGAGATTCTCCACAGTATCAGGACGGTGAATTTTTGATTGGCGAAGATGGATTACCAAACGGAATTTTTAAGGGAAATGCGTGTAATATAGCAAAAGACGTAATACCAGATTTTTCCCTTGAAGAAAGACGAGAAATTTTGGAGGAGTCTATGAAGTTCGCTGTTTCAAAAGGGTTAACTAGCGTACAAAGTAACGATGTTGGAACAACTTTTATGGACGGACCAGCAGCATTTGCGCTTTTTCATAGATTATATGATGATGGCAAAGGACTTTTACGATATAGACACCAGGTTTGCTTTAACAACTTAGATGGATTTAGGGAGTACCTAAAGACAGGGGAAAGAGCAACTGGCGAATACCCTGAGGAATCATGGCTGACTCTTGGACCTTTAAAGCTATTTAAAGATGGAAGTTTAGGTGCGAGAACAGCATTAATGAAAAACGGTTATGCTGATGACAGGGCAAACCATGGGCTTGAATGGATTAAGCAAGACGAAATGGATGAGTATTGCAAACTTGCAAAGGAAAACAATATGCAGGTAATAACTCATGCCATTGGCGATGCAGCCATAGACCAAACGATTGAAGCCTACAAAAAAGCTTTTGTTGATGGCAAAAATAAACTTAGACATGCCCTTGTGCATTGCCAAATTACAGATAATGAATTAATAAACAAAATTAAAGAAGAGGAGATTTTAGTTGCAGTTCAACCAATATTTTTGGATTATGATATGAATGTAGTTGAAAACAGATGTGGCACTGAGCTGGCATCAACCTCATATGCGTTTAATTCTTTTTACAAAAAAGGTGTGAATATGTCTTTTGGCACAGATTGCCCAGTAGAGGAGTGCAATCCGTTTCCGAATATTTATGAGGCAGTTACTCGTAAAGATAGAAGTGGAAATCCACCAAATGGGTTTTATAGTGAAGAATGTGTTGACGTTTACACTGCAATTGATGCTTACACTATTGGAAGTGCCTATATGGAATTTATGGAAGACAAAAAGGGTCGACTAAAGGAAGGTTATTATGCCGATTTAGTAATTTTAGATAAGGATATTTTTACTATAGATCCTATGGAAATAAAGGACATTAAGCCAGAGCTAACAATGGTATCTGGAAAGATAGTATATAAGGCATAAGTAATATTGAAGGCTACATTTTAT
>JAVWMQ010000013.1:0-41237 GCA_036637375.1 Anaerovoracaceae bacterium | reverse complement strand
CCACCGTTTCCGTTCCCACCGTTTCCATTTCCAGGATTTCCGCCGTTTCCGTTTCCACCATTTCCATAGTACTTGTCATTATCTCTGTCAATGTCTTTGTCAATTATAGCCCCTGTTGCAGCATTGATTTCAAATTCATATTCAACATTTCCTTTGTAAAACTCAATGTCATAAACATATACGCCATCATCTCTAACTAGAGAAGCTTTTTGGAATCTCACATTGCTTTCACTTAACCCCACATTAGCTAGTGCGATTTTTTTTGCCTTATCAACGCCAATGTATGAACCAGAATCACTTGTATTGTTATTTTGATCACCAGTTACGATATCATTGCGCCCCACACTGCTGCTTATAATTTCGCCAGTTGCAGCATCAAGCTCATAATCAAATTCCTTAGTTTTAGTATAAAACTCTACTTCATAATCAGGTGTTCTCTCGCTCTTATCTAAAACCACTTTAGTAAAAGTAGCATCATTTACGTTGACTTTTGCATCTGCAAGTACAATCTCCTTCGCCTTACTTTCACTAATATATGTAGCTTTATCCGCCATTGCATTTTTTGCAACCATTACTGTTCCAAATGCTAGTGCTGCAATTAATACTCCGCAAACTGCGATAATAACTCCTATATTTTTTTTGTTAGTATCCATCTTAATCCTTCCTTTCAATTCCCCCGATTAACTTAAGTTCATATTAAACTACAAGTATTAAAGTAAAATTAAAAATCAGATTTTTTTAAAAAAATTTCCATAGTAGTTCCTATTCCCTCTTCACTTGAAACTTTAATCTTGCCTTTGTGAGCATCTACCACCCATTTAACCATTGCAAGTCCAAGCCCAAGACTACCATCTTCGTGGGTTCTCGAAGTATCTACTTGATAAAATCTCTCCCAAATTTTGTTCAAATCTTCCTTTGGAATACCAATTCCTTTATCCTTAATAGTAATATGGCACCAGTCTAATTCTGTTTTTAATGAAACATCAATTACACTGTCCTTGTATCCATACTTAATGCTATTAGAAATTAAGTTTTCAACACTTCGTTCTATTAATGCCTTGTCGCAAACCGTATAAACTGCTGGCTCAATTTGGCATTTAATCTCTATCCCTTTTCCATAGGCTTTCATAGCCAGATTGTCTGCGCATTCTTCAACGAGAGATCCTAAATCTACATCTTCAAGCTTAATTTTGTCAATGCCTCGTTCCATTCTCGCCATAGACAAAAGCTTGCTAATCAAGTCACTCATACGTCTTGCCTGTTTAAGTATTATTAGGAATGCTTCCCTAGATTTTTCATCAGTAGGATTTTCCAGTTCAAGCTCACATTGATTCATTATAATTGCAGTCGGGGTTCTAAGTTCGTGAGATACATCACTACTAAATTGCCGCTCTGCCTCAACAGATTCCTCTAGCTCATTTAGTATAGGCACATAAGTCCTCTTGGTAATGTAATATGCTCCGATTAACGCAAATAGAATTAATGCAGGTAGTGAGAGCACAAACATTTTTAGGATAAACACCATTGCTGGTGCAGAATCCTTTAGGTTTGCCGAGGTTACACCACGCACCCAAACCTTACCATATTGCTGGTTTTCAATTAATCTATCGTATACAAAAAAGCTATTGTCGCCGTCTTTGATTTCTCTAGTATCGTTGGCTACATACTTAGTGTCTTTGGGAAATTTGTTTGGCAAAACCCCAGATACACTCTTGTTACCCTTGTATACTGCCACATATTTACCATCTACATAGTAGGTAATGTTTTTTTCCAAAACTAATTTGTTATCATAAACCCTAACATCTTTAAGAACTCTGTCCGTTGCCACAGCCAGTTCCTTTTTTACATCGTTATTAACCATTCTCTCACTTGTAAATAGCAAAAAACCGATTAGTAACACGACTAGACCTACAAGTGATATTACATACCAAAATGCAACCTTTTGTTTTGATGAAAAATTGCCCATAGCTTTCACTATTCCTCTCTCATTATATACCCTGCGCCACGCACTGTATGTATAAGTTTCTTTTCAAATCCAGTGTCAACTTTTTTCCTAATATATCTGATATATACATCTACCATATTTGAACCACCTTCATAGTCATAGTTCCACACATGGTTTTCTATTTTTTCCCTACTAATTACAATTCCCTTATTCATCATAAGGTACTCCAAAATTGCAAATTCCTTTGAACTAAGTTCAATATTCGTTCCACCTCTGTTTGCAACATGGCTTTGAATATCCAATGTCAAATCCCCCACTTGGTATACATTAGTTTTGTTGCCACTCCTATTTCGAGTTAGCACCCTTATTCTCGCCATCAATTCCTTTAGTTCAAATGGTTTAGTCAAATAATCATCTGCCCCTAAATCTAAGGCGGATACCTTATCATCTATACCATCTTTGGCAGTTAGCATCAAAACATGAGCCTCAATCCCTTTGGCTCTAATCTTTTTTAGCAATGATACTCCATCTAATTTAGGTAGCATAATATCTAGCAGTATTACATCATATTCCATGCCAAGTGCATACAGCAACCCTTCTTCACCATCAAAACAGCTATCAACACTATATCCTTCACTTTTTAGCTTCTTTGTCAATATCGTGTTTAAAGCTTTTTCATCTTCTATAACCAGAATCCTCATAATGTAACCCCCGTTTTATCTCTATTCAAATTTATTCTTCCATATTGTAACAACTTGGCAATATTCACCTTCGCCATTTGCCCCTTCAAAGCATGAACAAACTTCTATATTCCCATTATCAAGCCTTTTGCCATAGTGGGTACTTTTGACTATATCCCCCTTCTTGCATTCGAGAATATAGTTTACTCGTAAATCTATAATCTGGTAATCAAAATAAAGCTCATCTGCAACATCATCCATAGCCCACTCTATATAGCTAATATTATTTGTATGGTTATTTGTATCGGTATCTCTACGTGTTACTACAAATTCTCTAGTTGAAATCTTTTTTAGTGAGGCAACATCTGGCATCTTGTAATCCTCATCTGGTATAATACCCCTTAGATATTTAGGATCTGTGTCATCAGTAGGTAGACCATATGCCTCCATGAAGTCTGCTGGGATTCTACCTGGTTTGCGCTTCTCAGTGTTCATAAGGAACCAACGAGATTCCCCATAGCATATTACATTTCCCTCTTGATCCTTTGCTTCAAATGTTCTATCAGCTTGAACCCTTTTGTGTCGCCTTGTCCACGTTGAAATACTAATCTTGTCGCCTTCTTTTGGCTGTTTCTTAATAACTACATGCCACCCTGTTATTATCCAGCCCATATCATTTTTAGAAAACCAGTCTAAATTGTACCCCGCCTTATCCGAGTGCTGTACTGCAATATCCTGAAAAATTCCAACCAGCCTATGTGGTTTAATCTTTAGAGAATAATCTACCTCAAAGTAAGACACTGTATATTCTTTTGTAAATGGTATCTTCATATTTTTTGTACCTCAACTGTTTCCTTCAAAATATCTCCTAAAGCAATAATCTGTGTTCGCTTAACGTTGGTTTCTGCCAAACTAAACGCTTCCTTGATTCTCGCCTTTATCTCTGGTTCAACATCCCTGTCACCTTGCATAAAATCAATTAATCTGCCTATTATACCTCTGACATCTTCATCTATCCCATTCTTTTTGTAGCTATATGCTATAAACATTATATCATTAATTGTCTTTCTTTGGTTTGAAATAAATTCATCTAAGGAATTTTCTGTGTCAGTAGTATTAATTAATTCAAGCTTATCTGCAATTAGCCCAGCGGTCAGCAATGTGTTTGCAACGTCATTACCGTCTACACTTTCTTTACTACAAAATATCTTACTAAATAGACTTGTCGTTGTTTCTTTGTATCTCTCTACTAAACTTGTCCTTGTACCCTCAATAGTGCAATGCATTATAAATCTATTTACTACCATTGCAAAGCAGCCACCGAGGAATACAAACAGGATTCTATACATAGTCAAATCGTCATCCCCTGGAGCAGACATTGCAGCAATTCCCATTGCAGATATGGTTGTAGTGATTATTTCCTCAAAGTAGTTTCTCTTAAATCCTGCCAAATATCCAACTAGCATTATTATTACAGTTCTCTCCCCTGAATCTTGGAACATTCCAAACAGCATAATGAATATCAAAAATCCGACAATTGTTCCTTTGATTCTATCTCGCAGTTTTTCTCCTGCCTCACTTGCATATGGTTGTATTATTGCAAGATTTGTATAAACTAGCCATCTACCATATTCAAGGTCAAAATATTTGTAAACAAAAAACATTGTACTAATTGCAAAGGCACTCCTAAATGCAAAGCTCATTCGTATTGAGTCTTTCCTGAAATTCTCTCGCAAAATGTTATAGATTCTCAGTTCTTTTGGTTTCCTGCCTGCCTCAAACTTCACCTTGTGCTTGCCACGTTTCTCTTGCAGCTTAATGGTTGATCTTTGCAATACATCAACTACTTCTAGTAGTTCAAATATCAATTCGTTTTTACTTTCTACACCATTATACTTTACCAAAAAACCTTCAAATTCCTTTTTGAATTCACTCTTCTTGATTTTTTTGTCAATAATATTTTTGAACTTGTAAATTAGCCCCCTCAACTCGCCAAGGCACTCCTTCCACAAAAGTTCCTCGCTCTTTTCTTTTTCTGCCGAATTAATAATTAAGCTAATTCTCTCAAAGCAAATTGCAATATTCATCTTGTCCATTACTGTTGGTGAAACAAAAAATGCATTTTTCTTTCTCTCATTTGCAGTCTTTGCTAGATTTGACATTTCACTACCAACTTGCTCTTTTAGGTTGCTTTGCCCATCTTCTCCAAAACTATCTATCTGTTTCAAAATAATCTTTGCCATATTTTTGAGTGCCAAGTTACTGGCCTTTTTGGACTTCCCTCCATTTAATGTATATTGAAGTACCATTGTAAACACTCCGCCAAGAGCTAACAATACCAACCTTAGCGGCAGTTCATTGAAGCTTACAGGTGTAGTTGCCATCATGAAGCAATATGTCAGCATATACGAAAAATATGTTGGTGTTGCTAAGTCTCGCATAAGTACAAAGACAATAAAAAAGATTAATCCAAAATTAATCACAAACCCCAAAAACGGATTTAACTGTACAACCGTTGATGCTACACCAATAGTCACATTTAAAGCCACAATCTTAAATAAATTCCTAACAGGCTCATTAGTCAAATTAACCGACAGCAAACAAAGCGCCTGAGTTATTAGACCTACAGAAACAATTACATTATCATTTCCAAAAATAGATTTAAGCCCTATAATAAGTAGCACTATAACGACAAAAAGTATCGTTTTGCCTGCTACAAAACTGAATTTTTCTTTCATTTTTCTCACTTCCTTTTTTAACATAATAAACCATTATACTCCTTTTGGCAAATTTTACAAGGCACAATATTGTCACCTATGCCATATCACTGCGGCGTTATTGACATATTGAGATTTTGGGTATATCATTGCAATTGAAATGCAAATATTGCACAATAGAATATGAATATGGAGGATTAAATATGAAAATTGCAGTAACACACGATAAAGGTCAGATATTCCAGCACTTTGGACATTCTGCTGAATTTAAAGTTTATGAAATAGAAGACAACAAAGTTGTTTCTTCAACAATTCTTGAAACTGGTACAAGTGGACATGGTGCTCTTGCAACCTTACTAAAGGATAATGCTGTTGACGCATTAATTTGTGGCGGTATTGGTGGTGGAGCTAAGATTGCTCTTGGTGAAGCTGGTATTGAGTTATTCCCTGGAGTTTCTGGCGATGCAGATTTACAGGTTGAAGCTTACCTAGCAGGCAATCTAAATTTTGATGCAGATACAGTATGCAGCCACCATGGAGAAGATCATCACCACGAAGAAGGTCATAACTGTGCTCATGGTACATGTGGTAAATAGTACTACGGTTTAATAGAATAAGGGCTATAAATAAACGCCTAAACAAAAATCGCTGTGGCACAAAACTTACAGCGATTTTATAATATAATTACAAATATCTAAAAGTGAATTTTAACCTATGATTCTGTTGGCGCAATTTCTGCTCCAAACATCTCACGAGAAAGCTCGTTAACCCTCTCGACGTAACATTCACACTTGCTACCATCTTCCATAGTTCCAGTGTCCTTGCATATTGGACATTTGTATTGAATCTCCATATAGTCAACGGGAACATTGTTTTCTGTTAGCATTCTATTAATCATTTCCTTGTATTCTTCATTTCGTTTCCTTAGCTTTGCAAGTTCAGCAACTTTAGAAGCTCCCCCAGAAATCATAACCTTAGATATATCCATGTGAGTTTGTCTAATCTCCTCAAACATAGCATCAATTCTCGGATACTTGCTTAGAATCTCTTCCTTACGAGTCTTGGCTGCGGCTTCCTCTTTAATTCTAATTTTTTCATAGTAAGCCATAACATCACTCTTAGATACACCCTCTTTTTTGTCACTAGCAAGTCTGCCTCCACTACTTTTGTACCAGTTTTCCAGCACCTTGTTGATGTAGTTTATATTTGGATTTGATATACCTGTAGTTTTTTTGCATGCTTCAAGGACAACTTCAATTTCAAAGTTAAATTCATCAAACCATCTGTCAATGATTCTCTTTTCTTCTTCTGATGCACTTCTATGAAACCCTAGCGCCTGCATAATTCTCTTGTAAACGTAATGTCTTTGGTCTGTTTCCTTTAGGAATTTTTCTACATCTAGCACATTTTTGAACCCTCTAGTAGTCCAACCTTGAATAACCTTGCCAATGTACTTTACATTTTCCTTTTTCCTTGCAAAACAATACGCATATCCATAAGCAATAACTTCTGGAGCCGCATCAAAATCATCCATCCAAGACAAAATTTCTGTAGTTTCCATGCCACTTAACGGTCTTTCTACTGCTTTTTCTATAGATGCCAACATATTTTTGATGGACTTGTTATCTAATATGTGGGACGAATTATTAGATTTAGGCTGTTCTTCTCTTTCTTCCTTAATATTTCCATAAAGTTTTTCTTTAATATTTACAAATTCTATGGTGCCATTAACTCTGCGAATAACCCCTAAGTCTGCCCAATATGCCCATGCACGAGTGACAGTGTCTTCTGTAACGCTTAGAGTTCTGGCAATAATATCATCAGAAACCTTTTGCCCTAAATCTACAAACATCAAAGCAACCAGGTACACTTTCACAAAGTCACCTGGTGCTGATACCATATATTCATTGATAAAAATGTTTTCCACCCTAGTGTCAAACAAATATTCGTTGCTAGTTTCTGCTCTCTTCATTTTGAATCCCAATTATAAATTTTTTAGTTCAAGATTTAACTTATCAATAATTTCATCAAGTTCTATGCCATGTCCTTCTGCGGCATCCGCAAGGCTTTCCATTGTTGCGCCAGGACAGCCTACACAAGTCATACCAAAATCAGCTAATACGTCCTCAAGTTCTGGATATTCTTCAAGAAGATCATTTACAATAATATCTTTCGTAATTTTCATAGCATTTCCTCCTTCGCTACCTAGACAAATTGGCAAATCTTGTGTATTTACTTTGCCACAATACATCTACTGTTCCAGTAGGTCCATTTCTGTGTTTTGCAATTATTACTTCGCAAATCCCTGGTTTTTCTGTGTCTTCTGGATGATAAACTTCATCCCTATATAGAAATATTACAACGTCTGCATCCTGCTCAATTGCTCCAGATTCTCTAAGGTCTGACATAACAGGTCTATGATCTGGTCTTTGGTCTGGTGCACGACTTAACTGACTAAGCACGATAATAGGGCAATCCATTTCCCTTGCCAGCTGTTTCATACCCCTTGATAATTGGGTAATTTCCTGCTGTCTGTTATCTGAACGACCTTCGCCATCCATTAACTGCAAGTAGTCCAAGATAATCATATCTAACCCTTTTTCTGCTTTTAGACGTCTACATTTATTCTTAATTTCCATCATTCTGATACCTGGTGTATCATCAATAATAATATTCCCTTGGCTTAGAGAGTCTAGTGCTGCTCCGATTTTTTCCCATTCCTGAGAATCAAGGTCCCCTGTGTTCATCTTCATAGAATCAACTCTAGCTTCCATTGCAAGTAAACGCTGTCCTAACTGCTCTTTTGCCATTTCCAAACTAAATATTAACACTGTCGCCTTGCCCTTTAGTGCTGCCTGTAGCCCTACGTTTAGTGCGAATGCAGTCTTACCCATTGAGGGTCTAGCGGCAAGTACAATCATATCTGATTTCTGGAATCCACTAAGTTTCCTGTCAATGTCTGTAAGTCCACTTGTAACACCTGTCAATCCGCCAGTATTAGACTGTCTTTCTCCAAGTATTTCAAGGTTTCTAAGGAGTACATCGGAAATATGTGCCATATCCCCTTGCTGTTTGCCTTGGGCAATTTCAAAAATCCCTTTTTCAGCAAAGTCTAGTAGAGAAAGTGCATCGTTTCTACCTTCGTATCCCTTTGAACTTATTTGATTCGCCGTTTCAATTAACTGCCTTAGCGTTGATTTCTCAGCTACAATTTTTGCATATTCTCCTGCATTTGAAGTCGATGGTACCTCAGAACTTAAAGTTGCAATATATCCTCTACCTCCTACAAGGTCAAGAACGTTTTTCCTCTTTAGTTCCTCTGAAACTGTCAGCACGTCAACTGGTGAATTACTCTTTTGCAGTTCAGAAATAACTTCAAAGATTTCCTTATGTGCCTTACTATAAAAATCTCTGCTTCTAACCTCTTCAAGTACATCAAAAAGTGCATCCTTGCTAAGCATACACGCCCCTAAAACAGATTTTTCGGCTTCTAAATTATGTGGAGGAATCTTTTCCATAAATCTTCTCCTCGTTAAATACTATTACTATTCAGTTTCTACTGAAACTTTTAGCTCAGCAACAACCTCTGGGTATAGTTTGATTTTGATTTCAAACTCACCTGTATGTTTAATTGGACTATCAAGTACAATTTTCTTTTTGTCAATTTCAAATCCAAACTGTTCTTTGAACCCGTCAGCAATGTCCTTTGAAGTTATTGAACCAAATAACTTGCCACCTTCGCCGCCTTTAGTTTTAATAATAACCTTAGATTCCTTAATTTTTTCAGCATCTGCCTCTGCTGCTGCCTTGTTTGCTGCCTTGTTTGCTGCTTCTTCTGCCTTTTTGTTTTCTAAATTCTTTAAGTTTCCTGGAGTTGCTTCCTTAGCTAGGTTTTTTGGGAAAAGCATATTTCTTGCGAATCCATCACTAACCTTTACAACATCTCCAGCTTTACCCTTACCTTTAACATCTGCTAATAAAATTACTTTCATTTTTCTACCTCCTATTTTAAACTATATCATCTCTCTTTAGTATTTTTTTGATTTCTTCTATGGCTTCCTCTGGGGAAATATTCATCTGTGCCCCAGCAGTGTTCAAATGTCCACCACCATTAAATTCTTCCATAATTATTTGTACGTTTTTCTCTCCAATAGACCTTGCACTTACAATTGTTCTACCGTTTTCGTTTTGCCCTGCGACAAAACTCATAGTGACACCTTGAATTGTCAAAAGCTCATCAGCTACTTGGGAGTTAATGATTTGTGAATTTACATGTTGCCCCTCACAAATACTATATGCAACTCCGTTTTCTTCTACTGTTGCTGCTGCTATGCAGGTCGCTCTAGTCTTAAATGATTCTGCGCTGATTTGAAATAGCCTCTTTACACTGGCTATGTCAGCTCCTGCACGTCTTAGCCAAGCTGCTGCCTCAAAGGTTCTAACTCCAGATTTAACACTAAACCTATTTGTATCAACAAATATACCAGCCAGTAGTGCCTCTGCCTCAAGTTTAGTAATGCTCCTTCTCTCTATAGTATATTGCAAAATCTCTGTTACAAGCTCTGATGTAGATGACGCATAAGGCTCTGTATACACCATTGTAGGGTTTTCTACAAATTCCTCAGCCTTTCTATGATGATCAATGACTACGCTCCTAGCGTGGCATTTTAGCAGGTCTGGGCACTCAGTCTGACTTGGTCTATGGGTGTCTACCACCACTACCAAACAATCCTGATCAATCATCGAAAGCGCCTTTTTGCTATTAATTAAATTGTATACATCTTTAGATTTAGCTTCCTCGTATAATGAAACAAGTGCCTCATTGTATTTGTCAACTACAATATATGCTTCCTTGTTAAGTAGCATTGTAAGCTTGGCAATACCTAGGGCAGAGCCAAATGAATCCATATCTGGGTTTCTATGCCCCATAATGAATACCTTTGATGATGCCTCAATTAGCCTCTTTAGAGCATGTCCTATAATTCTCGACTTGCCTTTGTTGCTTTTTTCTACTGTTTGGGCTTTGCCCCCGTAATATGTTATTTTATCTTTGTTCTTAATTACAACCTGGTCGCCACCTCTACCAAGGGCAAGATCCAGCGCCTGGTCTGCAAACTCATCACTCTCGTCTAAGTTCCTGCCATTAATTCCAATTCCAATTGATAGTGTAATTGGGAAGTCTGCATCCGTTTCAATTTCTCTAACTTTATCTAATATGCTAAACTTAGATTCCTGTTGCTCTCTTAGATGCTTGTATTCAAAGACTACAAAATACATATGTTCCTTGTGCCTTGTCACTGATGCTTCCATTGTACCAGCCCAGTGCCTTATAGTCTTGTCAATTTCACCAATAACAGTGAAATGATTTTCGTCATTTGTGCTTGAATTAAGTTCATCAAAGTTATCAATATTCACAACAGCCATACAAGTCTTGCTCTCTATGTATTTTTCCTCTGCTGTTTCTTTTGCAGTCAAATCTATAAAATAAAGTGCCACTACCGAGGAGATATCCTCTCCCACCTTCTTTGGTAGTATTTTGAAAATCTTGTCATTTCTAGACAACCTAAGTTCACTGTCTTTGTGACAAGCTTCAAATATTTCTTCCTTTTTGATTCCAAGTAGCGCAAAAACATCTCCACCAATGATTCCGTCATAAATAAAAACATCACCGATTAAAGCATTAGCATCAACGATTTTTCCCTCATCATCCACCGTACACATAGGTACAGGAATATAATTAATAAATTCATTTACCTCTTGAAAGTTACCCATAAAACTCCTCTTTTAATTGCTAACTCGCTTTTTGAGACCCAAAACAATCTCTAGCAATCCTAAAATAAATAATAACTGCTTACCAAACGGTAACAGCCATAGTGCTACACATAAAATTCCACCTAAAACAATCGGTTTCCTCTTGATATATATAGCATAACAAATTACAGAAATCCCTTGAAGCGCAAAGATTGATTCTATTAGTAGATTCACATTTAATGTGGCAATCTCACCAACATATGCTCCTGATGCCTTAATGAGCCAAACAACTAGATATATTATAAACCAACCTGTAAGGTTCTCTGGTTTTAAATTAAACTCTCTAATCAGTGGTTTTTGGCTTGGTGGAACTTCTCCATATTTAAGCTTTGCAAATATCTTGTATTCAAAAAAACTAATTATTGCTGAGAATGTAAAAAGCATAGCAATTAAACTCTGAGCAACAACATCGTAAATTGACGATATGAATTTAATCCTCTCATCTAGCGGTAAACTGTCTATTCCAAGCTGTTTAGCGAGCTCCCCATTCTCTGCTAAAGTCTTTGCAGCCACTTGATAAGCCTGCTGAATTTCATCAATTACATTTTCACCCATTGCAGCAGAAATTCCTAGAATAAATAAAAGACCGAAACCAGTCCACAATATACTCCTTGAAATCACCTGAAAAGGTGGTACTTTAAACGCAATGCCTCTCCTAATAAAGTTCATGGGCATTACAACCATTGCTGCGAATAATATTCCTATATACATACATTCTCCCTCTTAATTATAGTTTATAAATTATACCACAAAACGCCATTCCTTTCCACTTTTTTATCACTTCACACCGTTGTTCCCACATTTTGTATCAAAAAAACACCATAGCCGAATTAACGGCTATAGTGATTTTAATAGTTTAGTATTATTCAGTAACTATCTTAAGTTTGCTTTAATTACTTCAGCAATTAACTTGATACCTTTAACAATTTTGTCTTCTGGCATACAAGAGTAGTTAAGTCTGAATGTGTTTTCGTTACCACCATTAGGGAAGAAGCTTCCACCTGGAACATATGCAACGCCCTTTTCTAGACACTGTGGTGCCATTTCTTTTGCGTTCATGTATTCTGGTAGAACTACCCATGTGAACAATCCACCTGTTGAATATGTGAATTTGCATTCTGCTGGGAAGTGTTCTTTCATTGCATTGATCATGCAATCTCTTCTCTCGCCATAAACCTTACAGATTTTAGCAACGTGTTCGTCTAAGTCATTATCATCTAGGAACTGAGCTGTTTCTAGCATAGAAACTGTTGGAGCCTGTAAGCTAGCAGCCTGCTCGATGAAGTTATATTTAGCAAGAATTTCGTCTTCTGCACAAACCCATCCAAGTCTGTAACCAGGAGCTAGAATCTTTGAGAAAGTTCCTAAGAAGATTACTAATCCCTTAGTATCTAAAGATTTAAGAGCTGGCATAGCTTCGCCTTCAAATCTTAATTCACCGTATGGATTGTCTTCTACTACTGGAATTTCAAACTTGTTAATGATTTCCATAAACTTATGTCTTCTTTCAAGATTCCAAGTTCTACCTGTTGGGTTCTGGAAATCAGGAATTACGTAGATCATTTTAACTTTATCTTCTTTTTCAAGAATTTTTTCTAGTTCTTCCATGATCATTCCGTTTTCATCTGTTGGAACTTCGATAAATCTTGGTTCACAAGCCTTAAACGCATTTACAGCACCAAGGTATGAAGGGCTTTCAAGAAGTACAACGTCATCCTTATTTAAGAAAACACGAGCAGAAAAGTCAAGTCCCTGCTGAGAACCAGCAGTCATTAAAATATGATCAATGTCAGTTTTAATGTTGTTTTTTGCAAGCATTCTGTCAGCGATGTGCTGTCTTAAAACTGGATCTCCTTCAGTTGTAGCATACTGTAATGCCTGTCTACCTTTTGTATCCATAACTTTCATTGATGCAGCTTTCATCTGTTCAACTGGGAACAATTCTGGAGCAGGAAGTCCACCTGCAAAAGAAATAATAGATGGGTCTGCAGCAACCTTTAATAATTCTCTGATTTCTGAACCTTGAAGCTGGTCCATTCTTGTTGAAAATTTAACCATTTTTTTGCCTCCTTTTGGCGTTACCTATAATTCGAGCCACGACGGTCTCATATAAAGCTTAATTGGATAGATTATCATATCCTGAATCCCTTCTTTTTGAAGTTCTTCATTTAATTCATCGAGCAACGTTTCACGACATGTATTCCAAACAATTGGTAAGTCAAGCTCTTTTGAAACCTCCTGACATAGGCGATATCCTTTGATAATATCTTGTGGTGTTGTTTCTTTAAGCATATGAGTATTATTAATAATACCGTCCATCTTAATTCCTGTTTCAATTTCAATACTTCTAATGTGCATAATTGCACCTTCTACATTGTCAGTTTCAGGTCTATTCGCATTTATTACTGCAAGCATCTCTGAATCGTCTTTAGTGAAGTATTTGCCAAATTGATTCAAAACTCTAGCACCACTATCATCACCACCTACATCGACTACAGCCATATACTCCTTGTTTTCAAGTGGAGTTTTAATTGTTGCCGAAAGCGCTGGAAGATCTTCTGTTATATCATAACCAAAGGAATTAAATTGTATTGAAATTCCTAAGTCTTCAAGCATCTTTTGTCTCTCTCTACTTCTAAAGTAAGGATTAGCTATATCCAGATCCAAAATTGCGACTTTGTCATGTTTCTTTTTTAAATCTACAGTTAAGTTCATTGAAAACTCTGTTTTACCGCTTCCATAATGACCTGTAATTAATGTTACTCTTTTCATCGAAATACTCTTTTCTATTCTGTCCAAGAATTTAATGCTTCCATATTCTTTGGAATTAACTTAGCTTTTCCGCCAGTTAGAACCTTTTCAAATACTTTTTCCATTGTGTTAATATCTACAACTTTAGTTGCGTTAATGATTGCACCTAACATAACCATGTTCTGTGTTTTACCATTTCCAACTACTTCTTCTGCCAAATATCTGCAATCTACATAATGTACTTTTACATCATCTCTGCTTGCTTTTTGGTCAATGATTGAAGAGTTAATGAATAAATCT
Source organism: Anaerovoracaceae bacterium (assembly GCA_036637375.1). Classification (GTDB taxonomy): domain Bacteria; phylum Bacillota; class Clostridia; order Peptostreptococcales; family Anaerovoracaceae; genus JAVWMQ01. Next base: position 27,033 of record JAVWMQ010000013.1, on the reverse strand, counting down.
CCACCAGGAACTAGCATGCTTTCAAACTTTTCTAGAGATGGAGCGTTCATTGCGATTAGAACGTCACATTCTGTAATAAGTGGTGATGCGATAGTTTTGTCAGAAATATTTACTGTACAGTTAGCTGTACCTCCACGCATTTCAGGGCCATAACTTGGCATCCAAGTTACTTCTTTTTCTTCAAACATTGCTGCATAAGATAGCATCTGGCCAATTAATAGTACACCCTGTCCACCGAATCCGGCGATAAAAATTCTCTTAGCACTCATTATTTTACCTCCTCTGGACACTTAAACTGCTTAACTGGATAGTAAGGAATCATGTTTTCTCTCAACCAATCAATTGACTGTACTGGAGGCATTCCCCAGTTAGTTGGACAAGTTGATAGGATTTCAACAAATGAGTATCCAAGACCCTGTTCCTGTACATCAAAAGCTCTTGCGATAGCTTTTTTTGCTTTTCTAATGTCTGCAGGAGTTGTAACAGTTACTCTCTCTACATAAACTGCACCATCAATTGTATTCATGATTTCAGCCATTCTAAGTGGGAAACCAGCCTGCTCTGGAGTTCTACCTCCAACACAAGTTGTTGCTTTTTGTCCAATCAATGTTGTTGGTGCCATCTGACCACCAGTCATACCATAGATTGCGTTGTTAATGAAGAATGTAGTAAATTTTTCGCCTCTTTCTGCTGCGTGGATAACTTCACCAGTTCCGATTGAAGCTAAGTCTCCGTCTCCCTGATATGTAAATATAGGTGCATTTGGATGAACTCTTCTGATTCCTGATGCTACTGCTGGAGCTCTACCATGTGGTGACTCTAACATATCAATGTTCATGTACTGATGAGATACGATTGAGCATCCTACTGGAGCAACACCAATTGCATCTCCAAGCTGTCCTCTTTCTTCTAGTACTTCCATGATTAATCTATGCGCAATACCATGTGTACATCCTGGACAGTAATGCATTTCTTTTTCACGCATACCTTTTGAATATTCAAATACTGGTTTCACTTACTTCACCTCCATGATCTTCTTAGTTCTTTCAACGATTTCATTAGGGTCTAGTAACATTCCGCCAACTCTGTTAATCAAGCCAACTTCATATTTACATTTTAGAGCCCATTCAATATCTCTAACCATCTGGCCCTGAGATAATTCAACGCTGATTACATGCTTAACATTTGGTCCAATTTCTTCAAATGCTTTAGTTGGGAAAGGCCATAATGTTTTTGGTCTAATTAAACCACAGCTAATGCCTTCTTTTTCAAGGATTTCCATAGCTTCCTGAGTAATTCTTGAAGTTGATCCGTATGAAACAAATAGTACTTCACATTTATCTACATTAATGTTTTCGTAATCCTGTAAAACTTCCTGAGCTTTTTCAAACTTAGGCCAGTATTCGTTAATGTAATCTTCTAGTAGTTCCTGCTGTAACCAAACAGAGTTCATTGCGTGTCTATCTCTCTTGTTCTTGTGACCTGTTAATGCCCAAGGTTTAATCTGAGGAATAGTTTCTTCGTTTGGTGCTTCTTTTGCTGGTGGAACTGTTACAGGTTCCATCATCTGTCCTAGCATACCGTCTGCACAAATCATAACTGGTGTTCTATATTCATCAGCAATATCAAATCCGTTGTAGATCATATCCATAGCTTCCTGAATTGAGTTTGGAGCAAATACGATAGTATGGTAGTCACCGTTTCCGCCTCCTCTAGTTGCCTGTTCGTAGTCTGCCTGAGCTGGCTGAATTGAACCAATACCAGGGCCACCTCTCATTACACTTACAAATACAACTGGTAGTTCAACTGAAGCTAGCAAAGAGAAGTTCTCCTGCATTAGCGCAATACCAGGTGATGATGAAGAAATTAGAACTCTTCCGCCTGCTGCTGATGCACCATAAGCCATGTTTACTGCTGCTAATTCACTTTCTGCCTGAATAAAAGATCCACCAATTTTTGGTAATTCTCTAGACATAAATTCAGGTACTTCGTTCTGTGGTGTGATTGGATATCCAAAGTAATATCTACATCCTGCATTAATAGCAGCTGTAGCGAAAGCTTCGTTACCCTTCATTAATTTCTTTTCACTCATTTCTCTGCTTCCCTCCTACTCTACGTAAACGTTAATGATTCCGTCTGGACAGATTAATGCACAACTTGCACAACCGATACATGCGTCTTCATCTATAATGCTTACTGGATGATACCCTTTTTTGTTAACGTTCTTTTCATCTAATTTTAGAATCTGTTTTGGACATACTGATACACATAGTTCGCATCCCTTACATCTGTCTGTTCTAAAAACTAATTTTCCTTTTGCCAACGCTTTCACTTCCTTTACTACAATTTTGTAATTTAATTTTTAACTATCAAAACAATACTTGCGCAAAACTAGTCTCTGCGGTTTCTTGCTGAGAAACTATTTAATATATACCTTTTTTCAATCCATATATTTTCGATTTAAGCTGCTTTTGTTTCCTTTTATGAAACATCACCTTGACCTTTACCATTTTATAGAATAAAATAAACTACATATAGTTATTATCCCATGGAGGTATTGTTATGAGTGAAATTTCTCGGCACGTTGGTAGCCGTATCAAAAAGTATAGAAAGAGCAAAGGTCTTACAATCGACGAATTTTCTAAAATGATAAATAAGAGCAAAGCTACTTTATCAAAATATGAAAATGGTTCAATTACTATTGATCTTGATACCTTGCTAGAAATCGGTAATGCTCTTGAAATAGATTTCAAAGAGTTAGTAGATTTTCAAGCACCGTATAATAAATCACATATTGTAATTAAAAACTCTTTCTTCGATCAAACTAAGTTTTATCTTTATTACTTCGATGGTCGCATAAACAAAGTTGTTAAATGTTTAATGCTCATTAGCCAGTCTAATGACAAAAATAATTTTTTGGATGTAACCTTTTATAATGGTCTTGAGACTTTTGAAAATCTCGATAAATGCCAGCATATTTTTTCTGGTAGGGTTTCACCTTTCGACACAATCTCGCATATCACATTAGTGAATCAGATTAATCCAACAGAATGGCTTTACATCTGCATATTAAATCCTATGCATGTGCATTCTCCAGCTGTTGGCATAATGTCAGGAATAAGTAGTACCCCATTCTTTGCGCCTATTGCTGTAAAGGTTGTTGTCTCCAAAGAAATTCTTGAAGAAGACAGTGACCTTGTAAATGTTATTCATTTAAGCAAAGACGATAGCAAGATGTTTAAATCTTGCAATATGATGGTAATTAATAGACCAAACTCATTATTTTTGAAAACCAAGTAATACTTACATTATACTTTTTTTAAAACGGTAGGTGCATAGCACCTACTGTTTTATTATAGTTTATTTATTTTAGTTAGAATGTTTCTTCGATTTCGTCTACAGTCTTACCTTTGTATGGGATAAATCCGCCGATTATTCCTGCAACAATTGCTGGTAATAACCAGTTAAATCCATAAGCATCTAATGGTAATTTGTGAACAAATTCTAGACCTGTTGTGTATCCGCCAATTACTGAAAGTAAACTTACAGCAAATGTAACGATAACAGCAACTCTATGAACATTTAAGTTTGTTAGCTTCTTTTTGAAGAATGCTAATACGATTAATACGATTACCACTGGGTAAAGAACTGTTAGAATTGGAGCAGATAAGCTGATTATCTGGCTTAATCCTAAGTTACAGAATCCACAACTTAGAATAATAACTCCTGTTACTACCATTTCGTACTTTAATTTACCATGTGTTAATTCTTCGAAGTATGAACCTGCAGCAGATGTTAGTCCGATTGCAGTTGTTAGACATGCTAGAGCAACTACTAATCCTAGAATTACTACACCCCATTTGCCCATTAGTCCATTAGTAATTGCAACTAATAGTCCAGCCTGATTTAGTCCTTCGTTTGCAAATACAGTACCTGAACTTGCACCAAGGAATGTTAATCCTCCGTAAACGATGAATAACATTACGCCTGAAACAGCACAAGATTTAGCTGTTACTGCAGCTTTTGCTTTATCTGTTGTGTAACCCTTAGCAATTACTGTTGAAATAACGATCATTGCAAAGCCTAAAGCTCCAAGTACGTCCATTGCCTGGTATCCTGCTAGGATTCCATCCTTAACAACTGCTTCTGAAGTTGCTGGTGGTACGCTTGACATAGGTGTTACTACTCCAATGATAATAAGTGCTAATAAACAAATGAATAAAGCTGGTGTTAGGAACTTACCTATTACATCAATAATTTTTGATGGTCTAATTGTTAATGCGAATGTTATTGCAAAGAAGATTAGTGAGAATACTAATAAGCTTACTTTGTCTGTTGCTGGCTGAACACCCATTTCAAATGTTGTTGCAGCTGTTCTTGGAATCGCTAGTAATGGTCCAATACAAACAATAACTGCTGTATTAATTACGATTGCAGCGCCCTTCCCTACTGGTGCTGTGATTCCTTTAATTCTGCCTGACCCCTTCATCATAGCAATAATTGCTGCGAAACCAAGTCCTATATCGGCAATGAAGAAACAAATGAATCCGATAATCCATTCTGTTCCTGATGTCATCCCAAGTGTTGGAGGGAAAATTAGGTTTCCTGCTCCAAAGAACATTGAGAAAAGTGCCATCCCGATAACTAAAATGTCTGAGTTTTGACCCTTTTGAGTCGATGGTAATTTCGTCATTTTCGTGTACCTCTTTCTTATTTTGTTGTAAGAACAACTATTTGTTGGATTTTCTCCAAATCTTTTGTGCTTCTGCAGCCTTGATTAGTTCATCTCTATGTTCTGGATGTGCTAGGTTGATTAAACCTTCTGCTCTCTCCCATGAAGATCTACCCGCCATGTTAAACATGCCGTATTCAGTAACTAATAAGAAGCCTTGAGATCTTGGATCTGTTACAATATCACCGTTGAAAGAAGGTAAGAATCTTGATCTTAGTTTTCCTTCTTTATCAGTAAATGATGAAGTCATGCAAATAAATGATTGTCCACCCTTAGCCATAAAAGCACCTGTTAGGAAGTCTAGCTGACCACCTGTTCCGCTAATATGTCTTGTTCCTGCACTTTCAGCACAAATTTGTCCATATAAGTCAACTGAAATACAGTTGTTAATTGAAACAAAGTTGTCAAGTTTTGCAATCACTTCTGGCGCATTAACATAATCAATAGGGTGAGTTACTAAACCTGGGTTTTCTGCAGTCCAGTCATAAAGTTCTTGAGAACCTAATGCAAAACCAAATACACCCTTGCCCTTATCAATGTTCTTTGCCATATTAGTGATTTTACCTGCTTTATACATGTCTAGGTAAGCATCAACTAATAATTCAGTGTGGATACCAAGGTTCTTTAGATCAGACTCAGCAATCATCTTGCCAACTGCATTTGGCATGCCGCCAATACCAATCTGAATTGTAGAACCATCTCGCATATTTTCAACTACTGTCTTAGCAATAATATTGTCAATTTCTGTTGCAGCTGGAGAGCCTAATGTTGTTAACGCATCATGTTTGCCTTCAACAATCATATCAACTTCTGAAATGTGTATCATTTCATCCATACCACCATAAACTCTTGGTAGGTTTTCATTAATCTCAAGTATAATTACATCAGCCGCATCCATTGTTGCTCTAGCTGTTGCATTGTTTAGTGAGAAGTTGAAATATCCATGCTTGTCCATTGGTGGAACTGCCATCATTGCAACGTTTACAGTCAAATATCTTCTGTAATAGTCTGCAACGTTTCTAAATACCATAGGGATGTAGTTACATAGCCCCTTGTCGCAAAGTTTTCTCTCATAGCCTCCGCAATGCCATGAATTATATGTAAAGTGTTCACGTAAAGGATCACATTCTACAGCCTGAATAGGCTGTAGAACAAGATATCCTCTAATATTTACATCTTTTAATTCATTTTTTCTTTTAGCTAATGCTTCGTCTAATAATGTTGGAAAACCAAGCGAAACACTGTAATCTACCCAGTCCCCACTCTTTACGACTTTGACAGCTTCATCAGCTGTTCTTAATTTCTGTCTGTATTCTTCCTGAAAATTCATTATTAATCCTCCATTTTTCTTGCTAAATTCTTGTAATGATTGAACTTCTCTTTAGCTGCTAGTTCTGCTTCCTCAAATAGGATTTTTGCATTCTCTGGGAATGTAATATCAAGTGCAGAGTATCTAACTTCTCCTCTCAAGAACTCTTTGAAGTCCTTAGAAGGTTCTTTTGAATCTAAGTGGAATTCCTGTACATCTGGGTTCCATCTGTATAGGTTCCAGTAACCAGAATCAACAGCATCCTTCATTTCGCTCTGAGCGTCATTCATTCCTTTTTTGATTCCGTGAGTGATACATGGAGCATATACAATTACAATTGAAGGTCCTTTGTGAGCTTCTGCTTCTTTAATTGCCTTCATTAACTGGTTTGGATTAGCTCCCATTGCACACTGTGCAACATAAACGTTGTTATAAGACATCATTAGTAGACCTAAGTCTTTCTTTCTTGTCTTTTTACCAGCTGCCTGGAACTGTGCAACTGCACCTACTGGAGTAGCCTTTGATGACTGTCCACCAGTATTTGAGTAAACCTCAGTGTCAACAACTAATACATTTACGTCTTCGTCCATTGCAAATACGTGATCAAGTCCGCCGTAACCGATGTCATAAGCCCATCCGTCACCACCTACCATCCACATTGTCTTCTTTGCAAGGTGGTTTTTCTTAACTAGGATAGTATCTGCAAGTTTCTTTGCTTCGCCTTCTAGTTTAATAGTTTCAAGTGCACTTATTAATGCCTTTGTTTCTAATGCTGATACATCTAAATCATCATAAGCTTCAAGCCATCTATCAACAATTTTGCCAATTTCGCTATCTTTGCCTACTAATTCAACTAATGCTAGTACGTCCATCTTAACGTTTTCTCTCTGATGAGCTACTGATAGACACATACCGTATGAGAATTCTGCATTGTTTTCAAATAGTGAGTTTGACCAAGCTGGTCCTTTGCCTTCTTGGTTTTTGCAATAAGGCATACATGGCATTGCTGCTCCCCACGCCTGAGTACAGCCTGTACCATTTGCAATGTACATTTTGTCCCCATATAGCTGAGTTAATAGTTTGATGTAAGGAGTTTCTCCACAACCAGCACAAGCTCCTGAGAACTCTAGTAATGGCTGTCTGAACTGACTTCCCTTAACAGAGAACTTATCTGCAGCATCTTTCTTTTCTTTGATTGTCATTGCATATTCCCAGTTAGTCTGTTCTGTAGAAACCTCATGAGCTTTAACCATCTTTAGGGCTTCTCCACTCTTTGGACAAGTTGTAGCGCAAGCGCCGCAGCTTGTACAGTCAAGTGTACTAACCTGAATTGCATATTTATATTCTTCTAAGCCTTTGCCCTTAGCATCAGCCATTTCAAATCCTTCTGGTGCGTTCTTAGCTTCAGCATCATCTAATAGGAACGGTCTAACTACACCATGTGGACATACAAATGAACACTGGTTACACTGGATACATTTAGTGCTGTCCCATACAGGTAAGTCTGTTGCAATACCTCTTTTTTCGTAAGCAGATGTTCCAAGTGGTAAAGTACCATCCTTTTGGTTCAAGAAAGTGCTTACAGGTAGATCGTCACCCTTCTGAGCATTAATTGGAATTAATACATCTTTGATGATTGATGGTAGTTCTTTTGTGTCAGCAACCTTTTCTTCATCTACAGCATCTTTCCAGCTAGCTGGAACTTCAACCTGAACTACAGCATTTAGGCCTGCATCAATTGCATCGATGTTCATGTTTACAATCTTGTCGCCTTTTTTTGCATAAGTTTTCTTTACTGCTGCCTTCATGTGCATAACAGCGTCTTCTACAGGAATGACCTTGGCAAGATTGAAAAACGCGGCTTGGAGAACCATATTTGAACGGTTACCTAGGCCAATTTCCTGAGAACACTTGTTAGCATTAATAATATAGAATTTAATATCGTTTTGTGCGATAAATCTTCTGATATGAGCAGGTACCTTAGCTTCTAATTCATCAACCGTCCAATCACAATTTAGAAGGAATGTTCCGCCCTTTTTGATTTCTGTAATAATATCATACTGAGTTAAATAGTTCTGGTTATGACATGCTACAAAATTTGCTTTTTTAACTAAGTAAGTTGAGCTAATTGGCTTGTCACCAAATCTTAAATGAGATTTAGTAATACCAAATGATTTCTTTGTGTCATATTCAAAGTAAGCCTGGCAGTACATATCTGTCTGCTCACCGATAATCTTAATTGAGTTCTTGTTTGCTCCAACAGTACCGTCAGAACCAAGACCCCAGAATTTACAACTAATTGTTCCTTCTGGCTCAACTTCTAGTGGTTCTCCAATTGGTAATGATAAGTTAGTAACATCATCATTGATACCAATAGTGAAATGATCTCTAGGAGTTTCTAATTTTAGGTTATCAAATACAGCCTTAATGCAAGCTGGATCTGTGTCTTTTGAAGACAAACCATATCTACCAGCATAAATTTCTGGTCTTTCTTTGTCATTTACATAAGCAGTACATACGTCCTCGTATAAAGGATCTCCAATAGCACCAGCTTCTTTTAGTCTATCTAGAACTGCAATTCTCTTACATGACTTTGGCACTGCCTTAAATAGGTGTTCTTTTGAGAAAGGTCTGTATAGGTGAACCTGAATCAATCCAACCTTTTCGCCTTGTTCATTTAATGATTTAATAACTTCTTCAGCTGTTCCGCAAACTGAACCCATCGCAATAATAACGTTTTCAGCATCTTCTGCTCCGAAGTAGTCAAACAAGTGGTACTGTCTACCTGTTAATTTAGCGATTTCATCCATGTAATCTTGAACGATTTCTGGAATTGCATCGTAATCCTTGTTATTTGCTTCTCTAACCTGGAAGTAGATATCAGGGTTCTGAACTGTACTTCTCATTGTTGGATCTTCTGGGTTAATAGCGTTATCTCTAAACTTCTGTAATTCTTCATAGTCTACAAGCTTAGCAAAGTCGCTGTACTCCAAAGCTTCAACCTTTTGTATTTCGTGTGATGTTCTAAATCCATCAAACCAGTGTAGGAATGGAATTCTACCTTTGATTGCAGCTAAATGCGCAATTCCACCAAGATCCATAATTTCCTGTACACTTCCTGAACATAGCATTGAAAAACCTGTCTGTCTACAGTTCATTACATCAGAGTGATCTCCAAAAATTGAAAAAGCATGTGTTCCTATTGTTCTTGATGCAACATGTAACACTCCTGGATGTCTCTGTCCTGAAATTCTATGCATAGTTGGTATCATAAGCATTAAACCCTGTGATGCAGTATAAGTAGTCGCTAAAGCACCTGTTTCAAGCGCTCCATGTACAGCACCTGCTGCACCTGCTTCTGACTGCATTTCTACAAGTCTAACCTTTTGCCCAAAAATATTTTTTAGCCCATTTGCTGACCATTCGTCAGTTTTTTCTGCCATTGGTGAAGATGGTGTAATTGGATAAATACCCGCAACTTCTGTAAATGGATAAGCAACGTATGCTGCAGCTTCGTTTCCATCTACGATTTTCATAATCTTACTCATTGTTCCTCCTCTTGGTTCATTCCCATTTATATGTATACTATTTGTACATTATTCTATATCTTCTCTATTTTACTTCATTATTATTGCTAATCAATTGTTTTTATGTTTCGTCAAAAGAAACTTTCTCCAATTTTGTTTCTTTTAGCTTTTCTTTTATCCCCTTATTTAATGATAAATTTAGAAAAGTTACCAAAAAGTCAGATAATTTAGGAAATATCGTATTTTAATGAAACAATGTTGGTTTTTTAACAAGTCTTTTTCTTTCATTTTCAATATAATTTATACAATAACCTACTATTATTTTTGGGGATAATTTCACATAAATATGTTTAGCATTTTTTTAGAAAAGTGTTCCCGTTTATACAAACTGGTATACAAGTGTACTATGAGCCGATTCTAGCATTTTTTTGAAATCTCCATTAAAGTTATTTCTCCAATTTTGTAAATAAAACTTATGATATCATCGAGATTAATACCTCAATTATTTATCTGGCAATATTCCTCGCACTATATAATAAGCAAGCCTCGTGCCAAAGTTGATAATTATTTAACAATTCTCTGTAATGGTTTATCTGAAAATTCCAACATTACCTCTTATATCCCAGTTTAATTAGGGTTATTTATTTTCACTTTTATTTTTTTGCTACACCTTCTTTGTCGTAAATTTTGCTTTTTTTGCGTCAATTCAGTTTCGCATTTTGCATTATTTTTGCGTTTTGCAACACAACTTATCTCATTATGAGAATTTTTTTTTTTAAATACAGATACAAAAAAACTCGCACTCAACTAAGGGGTGCGAGTTTTATTTATTCATTAATTAGTCTGCATCATACGGTAATAAAGCAATGATTCTAGCTCTCTTAATCGCACGAGTCACTTCTCTCTGATGTAATGCACAAGTTCCTGTAACTCTCTTAGGTAAAATCTTACCTCTTTCAGTTACATACTTCTTTAGCTTATCTACGTCTTTGTAGTCAATTGTTTCAGCTTTGTCTGCGCAGAACTGGCAAACTTTTTTCTTTCTGAAACCGCCACCACGTCTTCTATCCATCATGACTGTTCTCCTTTCCTTTTAAAACGGAATGTCTTCGTCTTCGATTGCTTGGAAACCTTCTGGAATACCAGATGGTTCACTTGTCGCAAACGATCCTGTTGATGCGCCTTGCGCTCCACCAGTTCCCGTTCCTAAAAACTCTACTCTGTCAGCAACAACTTCAGTTGTATAAACCTTGTTGCCGTCCTTGTTTACATAGCTTCCAGTTTGAATGCGTCCTTGCACTCCAACCTGTCTACCTTTGGCCAAGAATTTCTCACAGTTTTCAGCTTGTTTACCAAACACAACTACAGTAGGGAAATCCGTTCCACGACTCTCGCCGTTTTTGTCTTTGCCTCTGTCGATTGCTACAGAAAACCTTGCAATAGCAAGTTGCTGTTCTGTGTATCTAACCTCAGGATCTCTTGTAAGTCTTCCAATAAGTACTACGTTATTCATAGTGACCTCCTATTTCTCGTCTTTATTAATAATCAAGTGTCTGATTACGTTATCTGAGATCTTAAGTCTTCTGTCTAGTTCTTTTGGAAGAGTAGGACTTGCTTTGAATTCCATTACTACGTAATATCCTTCGTTTTTCTTCTGGATAGGATAAGCAAGCTTTCTCATTCCCCATACGTCTACCTTAGAAACTTCGCCTTCTGCTTCGATGATACCTTTAACAGTTTCAACTGTTGTATCCTTAGCTGCATCTTCTAATGTAGGTTCGATGATGAACATGATTTCGTAATTTGTCATTATTTTCACCTCCCTGTGGACTAAATGGCGTTAGCCTTATTGCTAACGCAGAGATGTACTGTAATTTAATTCGTACCCTATTATTATACAGTAGTTGCTCCAAAAAGCAAGCTTTATTTTTGGATTTTAATAACCTTTTTTAGTCCAAATCCTAGTGCAGCGGCTGATAATATTAACATTATTAGATAACCAACTACACCTTCATCGCCTGTCTGTGGTGGAAGGTTCTCCCCTCCTGGCTTAACAGGCTTGTCTGGTTTAACTGGCTTGTCCGGCTTGTCTGGTTTAACAGGTTTATCTGGCTTATCCGGTATAATAGGTTTATCCGTTGGCAATTTCTTGGTATTCAAAAAGTTTGCCACACTATTCACATCCGCCTTGATTACCCCAACTTCGCCACTTGATGTAACATAGAAGTCTTTGTTTGCTTCCTCCTTTACAGAATAAGTCAAACCAGGTTTAAGCCCTGCAAAACTTTTGCTCTCACCATGGGCAAGCCAAACCTCTTCACTTCTACCATCACCAAAAGACACAATAAACTTGAACTTCATTAATCTTTCTGTTGTAGTACCCATCAACGTCTTAGTAATTGTAAGCCCTCCTGTATTGGTGGCGTAAACATTGTTTGTGTTTGTAAACACCGCAGAAACAGTCTTGTCTGCCAAAACAATTCCCTCATCACCAAGAGCATTTAAAGTATACCCCTCATCTACATAGGATTTTTCAGTAATTTTGTACCTAAGATCCTTTGGAATATTTTTGATTAAAACAGATTGGTTGCCTGTCAAAGTAAATTTATCCCCACTCTTAATGGTTCCAACAAACACACCATCACGTTCATAATCAAAGGCTCCAGCTGTACCCTCAACTTCAAATGTAAATTCAAACTGCTTATTCTTATCTACATTATTTCCAACAAGATGCTTTGTAATCTCAATATTCCCACTGCTACCAATAGGCGCATTGTTTATTATAACTTTATTTTCACCACCATCAACAGTAGTCAAAACATTGTCACCATTGATTTTTACAAGGACTCTATATTCTCTGGCAATAGGAACATATCCATTATGTGCTCTAGTTTCCCTCATTATATATTCCCCCGCTGGCAATGCCTTTAGGTAAAGCTCACCTTTGGAATCTGTTATGCCAACTCTAACTGGAATCTTGCCAGTGGAATCAAAAACAGTAAATTCTGTGTCATCAAGCTCCTTGCCACTGGTATCGTACTTGTCAACAAATACCCAACCATTGCGCTGTAGAGTTGCCCTCGCACTAGCCTCGGTTATAACAAACAGCTTACTTGTGTTTTCAATGGCAACATTATTGATATACAGTTTAACATTATTGGTGATTTTGCCAGGACTACCTGTAATATCAGTTACATATTTAACCCTGTACGATTTATCATTATCAGGCAAGTTAACTGTCAAAACCCTGCTAGAATTATTATATTTAACTAAACCATCAGCAACAATGGCACTTCCCTCGCTTGTGCTACCGTCCGCACCAATTTTGAGTTCAACAATTTCTATATTACCAGGAATAATCAATTCACCAATGGCATTAGTTCTAAGGTCAATACCAATTGGCAATGTATCCTCAAAGTAAATACCCTTGTGACTTATTCCATACGCCTTATAGTCAACACTCCATGTTGCATATCCCTTGCTGTTTGCGTTTGCCATATCAACATCCTTAGCAAAAGGATTAGTCTTTAGCACATATGTATGTGGAGCCTTAGGATTTTTGATATATTCTGTACTAATCAGCTCGCTATTGTTAATTATTTCATAGCTACCATTTGTACTAAAATATTTTTGTGCTATTGTTTCATCATCTAAGGTTGCCTTATACTCTAGAATGTATGGTTTATCAAGTTTAGCAAATTCTACAGTAAGCTCTCTACCATTAATATTTACAGCTGGAGGCGATGGAACTAAAGCACCCTTTACTAAATATCCATCTCTCCTTTGGGTTGCCTCATAAAGTTGATAGTCCTTGCCATTAATTGGCATATAACTAAAGCCCTCAGGCAGCACATCTTTGACAGTTACATTATCCATTACTATACCATTGTAATTTACATGTATCCTGTAGGTTATGGATTTTTCTTCATAGTTAAACCCATTAACCATATCTTTTCTAATCATTCTACTTGAAATCATCTTATTTGCTGTAGCCGAATTAATCTTTTTGCCACCTACAAATAGTGTAGCAGTATTGTAAACCCTTGTATCATCATTACCTGCAAAAATGTCCGCACTTAGAATTTTTGTCTTAAAAGCAAAGTCACCCTCGCCAACTGCCACAATTACATCAGCAACAACTTTGCCATTCTTAACTAACTGATGAACCTTAACATTTACACCATTAGCCGTCATAGATCCTTGGACAAACTCTTGATTAAATCTAGGCTGCAACTGCCTTAGTTCGCTTTGGGATAGACTGGTATCACCATCTACAATATCCCCAAAATCTCTTGGATTAAAACTACTATCATGGACTATTAAGTCTATAGTTTTTAACGTTCCTCCATAATCTTGTCCCGCTTTGTCAACATTAACTGTCCACAAAACTTCATGGTTCAAACTATTGTAATCTCCTGCAACTTTTTTTACTGGTTCAATGCCAACACCTACTCGGCTTTCATTGCTGTTAAACGCACTTGCCCCATTAACGCCAAGTGTGGCAGTATTCTTGAACCAAAGTTTTCCCTTTGAAACCGATTTATCATCAACACTTGTTATTACAAAAATCTTGACCTGACTATTTACTTTGCCTATATCAAATTTCAGCTCTTGCCCTGTTACTACTGGTGTAATTGGCACAATTGTACCTCCACCAATTTGGATTTTTGCACTTTCAAAGGTTAGCCCCCTTGGCAATACATCAGTAACAATTCCATTTTCAATCTCTTGATCCATTTGGTTTGCTGTAATTATCCATTCAATCTTCCTGTTTGATGGATCGTAATGTCCCGCTGTACCCTCAGTTAGTGGCACAACTGAACCAGACTTGCTTATCCACCGAGGAGTAAACTTCACCTCTCCTTTAATCTCAACAAATTGGCTTTCACTCTTAGCAAACTTACACGTATTTGACAAAACCTGCTCTCTTGTGTTTTTGAGTTGTGCCTCAGTTAGCTTTGTTTGGAATGTAATGTACTTCCTTCCAATTGCTTTATCTGGAAAAGTATATGACAAAACACCACCGCTATATGTAGGAACTACTGGCTCCTTGCCATCTCCTCCAGGTGATAGAGAAACTCCCATACTTCCAATTACAAACTCTCCAATGTTATTCAAATTATCTTCAAACTTATATCCACCAATGAATGCAGGCTCTCCACCTTCATATCTCGCATCAAGCCTTATAGTCCAGTTTACCACGCCTTCTTCAAGGTCTACTAAGCCAGACTTAGTTCCAGACAAAACAACTTCACGTTCTGGAATAGTAACTCTATATGTTTTGCCCAAAATTATAATTGTATGTTCCCCTGGCAAGCCATTATTCCCAGCAAGTTCATACTTCATTGTAGCTTCAAATTCGCATTTAACATTGGAAACGCTCATATCATCTAGCACCCGTCCAAAAGTCACCCTTGCAATGTTATCTACAAAATTAACTGTACCTACCCGTTGTCCACCAAACATCATCTCTTGGCTACTTGTATTTGTAAGCCTCATGCCTGATGGTAATGTAAACCTAGCAATATCCCCAAAAGAAACAGGATAGTTAGGTGATGGCACATCTCCAGCCACAGGCACATCAAATGAATATTTAATCTTAACTGGTTTTGTATAGTCAAAATTATCCGTTATACTCACGCCGTCTTGGGTAAGTTCTGCTTTAACATTAGTAAGTCTATCGTATACATTTGGTGCAGTATCAGTTGCTGCAAAAGCTGGTGTACCAAAGGTGTTAACCATCAGCAAAACTGCAACAATTACCCCTAATGTTTTCCTTCCTTTTTTCCGATTTAAGTCCTTCATCACACTTCCCCCTTCCAACCTCTCAAAATTTATATTTTAGACTCCATTTATCCCTATAATATACCTTTATTTTGTTATGTGTGTCGAAGGCACTTGCCTATTTTGTGCAAATTTACACCTTTTTTACTCACAAAAAAAGAAGGCTGCAAAGCCTTCTCCAAAATTTAATTTACTTATTTGCGATATAGTCCATATAGACTTTTTTTACGTAGCCCAAATTTCTCTTTGAAATGCGAACCACTTCTCCACTTTCCGTAGTGATATTTTCTCCAATTATACTTGCAATTCTGTTCATATTCACTATATATGACTTGTGAACCTGCACAAATCCATCCTCGCCTATAAGGTCGCTCAGCTCCTCTTCAAAGGATTTACGCATTAGAATACTTTCAACTGCCTTACCATTGTCTAAATGATAAACCGCTCTCCTTTTTAGACATTCGACAAACTCAATCCGATTAAGTCCCATCAAGACAATTCCACCACTAGTTTTAATTGGCACATGGCCCTCTTCATTGGAGTGTATAAACTTAGTCGAATGCTCCAAAGCTTCAAATAACTCTTTTCGTTCCAAAGGCTTAATTAAATACCTGTCAGCCTTTACACCAAAAGCCTCCAGGGCAAAGTCCTTGGAAGATGTTGTAAATATTATTATAGAATCTTTGGAAACTTTCCTAATAGCTTCACCAATTTCAATACCACTCTTTTGTGGCATCACCATATCCAATATGTAAATATCTGCAGTAAGTCCATTTTCAATATCCTTGACAAGTTCCAAAGACATAGGATACCTAGATATTTCAAAAACTTCAGATATATGTTCCTTTGCAAACTCTCTCACAAGCTCTTCCGTACAAAGCAACTCACCTAAGCAATCATCACAAATAACAACTTTAATTGCCAAACTCATCTCTAACCCTCTTTTTTATACCTCTCTCTAGCCCCAAAGAATTTCAGGATATTCGCCCTTGTCCTTCATGGCAGTAAGCGCCCTTGAAACAGGCTCCTTATCCTCTTTGTATGTTACCCCATACCATTTATCTTTGGACTCTAGCACCTTGACGGTGGCATTACCCTCTTTAATCAAAGCATCTGTAACCGTAGGAATTTGATATTCACCTTTTAGTGGATTACTCTTTAATGTTTCTGACAAAAAATCGCCCATCCTGTTTTCAAGTTCATCCATCATATTTCTAGTGTATCCCCACAAATTCATAGAAACCTTAGTTTCCTCATCAAGAGTTACCCAGTTGCTCTCATCCTCTGTAAAAGCAATTTTGCCATCGACTCTCATAATCTTAGTTCTCTCTACAATATCAGCCAAAAATCCTTTTTCATCAACCTGGCAAATGCCTCTTGCAACGTGCCCATTATCTGTCACAGTATTCTTTAGCTGATAGCTAACCATAGCAAACTCACCATCGTTTTTAGTTTGAGACAAAAAATCATATATTGCGTGGAATGCACTTGGCCCATAATAATCATCCGCATTAATTACTGCAAAAGGCCCATCAACAACATTTCTAGCACTCATTATTGCATGTGCAGTTCCCCAAGGCTTAACCCTGTCCCTTGGTACAGCAAACCCTTCTGGCACATCTTTCAAATCCTGAAATGCGTAATGCACCTCAAAAAATTTACCTGCTCTACCATCTATATATTTAGCAAAATCTTCTTTATTCTCTTCTTTAATTACAAAAACGACTTTCTTAAAACCTGCCATAAAAGCATCGTACAAAGAAAAATCAAGAATTATTTCTCCTGCTTCTGTAATGGGATCTATTTGTTTAAGGCCGCCATATCTACTTCCCATTCCTGCTGCCATAATCACTAAATTTGGTTCCATAAAAGTTCCTCCATTTCCTCTATAAATATTACCCCATATTTGTGCAAAATACAAGGGGCTTACACTTTTACCCATAACACAAACCAACCTGCTATTGCATTATTGCCCTAGCAGGTTGGTTTTGTATGAGTATTTTTATGAGGTAACTATTTTATTTTTTTGAATCCCAGAATAATTCCTGGCACTCTATATTTGAAATTGTTTAGATTTGAGTTATAAATATCTAAAGCTTGTTTGTACAAGTCTAAACTACATTCTAAAACTGCTGCATCTTGTGAACTGCCAACAAACTTCCCAGAACCAACATACTCTTTTTGGTAAATTTCACATTGAGTTTTTGCAACAAGAACCATTTCCCTTTGCTTTTTTAATTTTCTAAATGCAACAATAAACCAAATTTCTATTAAAATCGCCAACACAATACATACAACTATCCCTATTACCAAAGCATTCATCTAAGCCTCCTTACACATATATCGTATAGATATTCGTCAAAATACTTTGTACTTACTCTCTGATTAAATATTACCATAAATTTAACTTTTTGCGCGTTTTTGGCGCGAAATGTATGTTTAAACACCCTGAAATGTAATTTTTGCCCCTTTATCCCTTTATAGCGCTATCAAAATGTGATAATATATTCAATGAAGTCATCTAGGAGGTACACATTATGAACATATGTATTTGTGATGACGATGCACTTGAAATAAAGCGTATCTCATCATTAATTGACGAATTTAATACACAAAACGATATAAATTTGACTTATGATTCTTATTCTAATGCAATCGATATGGTTAGCGATATTACAATTGGAAGTTACGATTTAATTTTCCTTGATATTTTAATGCCTGGATTAACGGGTATTGACGCAGCTAAGGAAATTCGCAAAACAGATCAAGTCGTTGAAATAGTTTTCTTGACATCTTCTCCGGAATTTGCCCTTGAAAGTTACAGTGTAAATGCCAAAAACTATTTACTTAAACCAGCCCTAAAAGCCAAGGTGTTCTCCATACTCAATCAATTACTTTCAGAAAAAAACGCACCATTTGAAGGGTTATTAATTAAAAACAAAACATGTATTGCAAAGATTCCCTTTGCAAAAATTGCCTATATAGAGGTAATCAGCAAGAAGCTCATATTCCACTTAATTGATGGCGAGCAAAGAGAGATTTCAGGTTCTCTTACAGATTACGAGGAGGAACTTGAGGGCAGGTTCGAATTTCTCAAGGTTCATCGCTCGTTTTGGGTTAACTTGTGGCATATGTCTGAACTTACTGGCAATACATTCATAGCATTTAACGGTACAATTATACCTATATCACGTTTATTACTCAAAGATGTCCGTCAAAGATATATGGATCATCTTTTTATAGAAAAGGAGGTTTAATTTTGGCAACATTTTATTTTTCAGGTATGCTTTTAATATACGCATCCTTGCTAATGTCTATGCTCCTTGATCTTAAACCTATGACCTTTAAGCCTTGGGGCAAGGTTTTATTTTTTGGTTCTCTAACTGGAATTATACTCCTTACCTCTACATTCTCAATGAATGTACCACTAGAAACATTTGGTAAGCTTTATCCATTATTGGGACAACTGCCAGTTTTTCTGGTTTTTTTGATATCTTCAAAAAAAGGCTTTTTTAAGACCTTCTTTGTGTTATTAACTACTATTTGTTTTTCATTTCCATATTCACTTTCTACTACAATACTATTTACTTTGGATTTATCACTTATAGTTCGTTGTATCTTAACTCTAATAATAGCTTTTGGTATTTTAGTAGTGTTAAAATTCACACTTGCACGTGACTTTGCTCACGTTATTAATTACTTTGATTCACTTTATATTATCAAGTTTTGTAGTGTACCTGTTTTTTATAACATCTTAAACTACTCTCTCGGACGATATAGCCCAACACCAGAGCTAATTCCAATTAAGATATTGCTATTTTGTAGTGCAGTAGCAGCGTATTATCTAACAATTACTATTTTTAGAAATACCAAGAATATTGAGGAGATTCAAAAGGATAGGGATTTAATCAAAGTACATTTAGATGCAGCAGACGAGCAAATCTCTGTACTTTCAGTTTCCCAGGAACAAGCTGCAATATATAGACACGATTTAAGACATCATTTAAGGCTTATCAGTGGATATATTTCCAGTAACGATACCCAAGGCGCTCTTGATTATATACATGAGGTGCAATCGGATATTGAAGCTGTAACACCTAAAAAATATTGTGCAAACAACACTATAAACTTAATACTTTCAAGTTTCTATAACAAAACTGCCCAAGTAGGCATTGACCTTGATATGACAATTGATCTGCCAGATGAGCTACCTTTTCCTGAAACTGAAATCTGTGCAATACTTTCAAATGCTTTAGAAAACGCCATTATAGCTTCATCAAAATTGTTACCCGGTAAGGCAACAATTACCCTAAGTTCGTCTATTCACAAAGGGAATTTACTGATTAAACTGCAAAACCCTTTTAGAGGGCCAGTTAAACTAGCCCCTACCAATGATGAAGGATTTAATAATAAACATGGGTTTGGTATCAAAAGCATTAAGCTTCTAACGGAAAAATACAATGGGTACTGTTCCTTTGATGCTAGCGAGCCAATCTTCACTATGAAGGTTGTACTCCCAATTAAGAAGTAATTATGGTTTTAATTTTTTGGATATCGTGATAAACTACTAACATAAGCAGGTATTTAATATGGAGGTATTTATATGAAAATAATTAGCGATATTGCAGAAAAAGAAATAGTTATACAGGTTGCAAAGCAAATGCTTACAGCTGCTAGAACAGCTCCAAAAGCTCATGGCGATGATTCTATCGTTGCTCTAGCATTAACTGACGAGGACAAGGATGCTCTTGCACTTCGCACCAAAGAGCTTGGCGAAGAATACAAACAGGATTTTATGATTCGTGATTCAAAGATGATTAAGCATTGTCATGCTGTAGTATTAATCGGTGTCAAAGATGAAACTGCAGGAGTTGGCAAAGTCTGTCAATTTTGTGGATTTGAAAACTGTGGCAAGGCTATGAAGGCTGGTGCAGATTGTGCCCTAAAAGTAACAGATCTTGGCATCGCTGTAGGCTCTGCCGTTTCCATTGCAGCAGACAACAGAATTGACAATCGTGTATTCTTTAGTGCAGGCAAGGCAGCCTTAACATTAGGTTTACTAGGCGAAAACGTTAAACTGGCTTATGCAATTCCTCTTGGCGCAGATGGCAAAAGTGTATTCTTTGATAGAATTAGCAGTCCTCAGCTTGCAGACCTACAAGTGTAAGTCATCAAATATACAAAATTTACAATTATAGCAGTCTAAAACCTTTGATTTCCAAGTATTAAATCGAAGGTTTTTTTTGTGCGTAAAAACGTACAAAATTTGCGAAAAAATCACCCTCCATTATTAGTGACTTCCCTCCCCCCATACTCTATACTATTAAATGTAAATGGAATATAGGGGCTTATATCGAACGAATAAGAAAGAAAGTCATTACCATTTAACTAAACTCTTTTATATTTTGTTGATTCCGGCGAGTTTCAACAAAATTTTTCTCAACCTTTTAACAGCCTGATTACTTCCATATTCAGGCAGTTAATTCTCTCAAGATTAGGATGCAGTTGCATCCTTTTTTTGTTTTTGTAAACTTGGTGATATTGTCACTGACAATTTAACATTATAGGTGTATTCTCGTAATATATTTACATTAGGAGGGAATAAGAATGGGTACTAAAACAGTAATTATCGGTGGAGTTGCAGGCGGTGCAACTGCTGCTGCTAGACTTAGGAGATTAGACGAAGATAGAGAAATCATAATGCTAGAGCGTGGTGGCTATATTTCATATGCCAATTGCGGTCTACCATATTATATTGGAGATGTAATTAAATCAAGAGATTTGCTACTACTCCAAAAACCAGAAGTTGTAAAAGCAAGGTTTAACATTGACGTTAGAATATACAACGAAGCAACTAAAATAGACAGAGCAAACAAGGTTGTCCAAATCAAAAACCTACAAACTGGAGAAGTTTATGAGGAATCATACGATAATCTAATTATCGCAACAGGCTCCTCACCACTAAAGCCACCAATTGAAGGTATTGATGGCGAGGACATTTACACACTTTGGACAATTCCTGACACAGATACAATTAGAGAATTTGTAGACAAAAAAGCGCCAAAAACAGCCGCAGTAATTGGTGGTGGTTTCATTGGACTTGAAATGGCAGAAAACCTTCACAAGAGAGGTGTTTCTGTTAGTATAATCGAAGCTCAAAACCAGGTAATGGCACCTGTAGACTTTGAAATTGCACAGCTACTACACGAAAATATGAGTATGAATGATGTTAACTTAATTTTGGGCGATGGGGTAAAATCTTTCCAAAAGACAGAAAACGGAACGACAATAACTTTAGCTAGTGGCAAAACCCTTGAAGTTGACTTAGTAATTTTGTCAATTGGTGTTAAGCCAAACAGTACATTAGCCAAAGAAGCTGGACTTGAACTAAACCAAAAAGGCGGAATTGTTGTAAATAGTCAAATGCAAACTTCAGACAGCAATATCTATGCTGTAGGCGATGTTGTGGAAATTCAAAACCTTGTTACAAAGACTAAAGGCATGATTCCACTAGCTGGCCCTGCAAACAAGCAGGCTCGCATAGTGGCAAATATATTAGCAGGCAAAAAAGATTCCTACAAAGGTACTCTTGGCACATCTGTTGCCCAAGTCTTTGACCTAGTTGTAGCCGCTGTAGGTGTTAATGAAAAAACTCTAAATATGATGGGGAAAGTCAAAGATAAAGATTATTTCGTTGCCCTAATTAATCAAAAATCCCATGCAGGCTACTATCCTGCAGCAACTCCGCTAACACTAAAATTAATCTTTGATACCAAAGGGGCTATTTTAGGTGGTCAAATAGTTGGCCAAGACGGAGTTGATAAGAGAATTGATACAATAGCAACAACAATGAGACTTGGTGGCAACGTTTCTGATTTAGCTGAATTAGAATTAGCATATGCACCACCGTTTTCCTCAGCAAAGGATCCAGTAAATATGCTTGGCTTTGTCGCTCTAAATATACTTGATGGATTAGTTAAATTTGTTACATACGATCAGCTTCAAGACAAATTTTTGCTAGATATTACAGAAACTATTGAATTTGAGCTTTCATCAATTAGCGGAGCTCACCATATTCCACTAGGCGAATTGCGCCAAAGGCTTGCAGAACTACCAAAAGACAAGGAAATCGTAACCCTTTGTGCAATTGGAGTTCGCTCATACAATGCAGCTAGAATATTAAATGGTAACGGATTTAACAACGTTTCTGTTCTAGCAGGTGGAACTTCATTCTACAAATCAATGAACTACGTCAAAAAAGAGCCAGCAACTTTAATTGACAGCCTAGCCAACACACCCCAAAGTGGAGAAATTAAAATCTTAGATTGTTGCGGATTACAGTGCCCCGGCCCTATCATGAAAGTTAATGAAGCAGTTTCAGATATGGAAACTGGCGATACACTAAAGGTATCTGCCACCGATATGGGATTTGCAAGAGATGTTGAAGCTTGGTGCAAAAAAACTGGTAATCAGTTCATTAAAACTGAACGTCAAGGCAAAGAAAACATTGTAACAATTACAAAGGGGCAAAATGCTCAACCTGCAACATGCCAAGCATCAAGTCAGCCACCTCAAGCTCAAGGCAAAAGTATGATAGTATTTGATGGTGATATGGACAAAGTTCTAGCTTCATTCATAATCGCCAATGGCGCTGCTGCAATGGGTAGCCCCGTAACAATGTTCTTTACATTCTGGGGACTGAATGCCCTTCGCAAACCAGAAAAACAAAATATCAAAAAACCGTTTATTGAAAAAATGTTTGGTGCAATGATGCCTAGAGGCGCATCAAAGCTAAAACTTTCAAATATGAACATGGGCGGTATGGGTACAAAAATGATGAAAAAAGTTATGAAGGACAAGAATGTTAGCTCTCTTGAGGAGTTAATGAAACACGCTCAGGCAAATGGCGTTAAACTAGTTGCCTGCACAATGTCTATGGACGTAATGGGAATTACTAAGGAAGAGTTAATTGACGGAGTTGAACTTGCTGGAGTTGCTTCATACCTTGGCGATGCAGAAGCATCTAATGTAAACCTATTTATATAACTAATGATACTCACAAAAAGAGGATGCTTACGCATCCTCTTTATTTTTTATGGTTTTAATATCTTAGTATTTATCTGTTTTTACAGTTTTTCTAGCTGATAAGTCGCCATAAGTTTTGTATGTTACTCCGTTAAATTTATCATTTCTGTAAGCTTTAACTTTGTAGTAGTAATTTTTGTTCTTGCTTAGTCCAGTATCTTTGAATTCTGTACCTTTAACTACTTTAACCTGCTTGTATTCGCCTGTCTTAGATGTTGCTCTGTAAACAATATATCTATGTGCATTGTCTGCCTTTGCCCATTTAATTCTAATGCTCTTAGTTGACGCACTTGATTTGCCATGTTTAATCTTTCCAACTTCTCTAACAACAACGATATCTGCAATATTTGTAGTTGTTGAACCTTCACTATTTGTAACTACGCACTTGTAAGAGTCTCCACCATATCCATCTCTAGATGGTTTGTAAGATGTTCCTGTAGCTCCAACAATTGCAACATTGTTCTTGTACCACTGGTATCTTGTAAGTGATGTTGATGAAGATGTTGATGCTACTGTCAATGTTGACATATCTGCACCTAAGAAGTACTTAGCACTTGCTGGCTGTGATGTAATAACTGGTTTACCATTATCAATAAATTTGCTTGTTGATAATGTTCCAACATATCCATTCATACCTATAACTCTAACTTCTAAAGTTTTATCAACGTCTAGTGATGATACATAGTAAGTCTGACTTGTTGAAATAACTCCAGTTGTTCCTGGTCTGTACCATTCGTATCTGATATTATTTCTAGCTTCTACTGGCATAATCTTGCTTGTGTCTACTGATAGTGAGTATCCAACTTTTGCAAGACCAGAAACTGATATGCTGCCGTAAAGTGAAGAAGCTGATGTAGTTATTGTTACATTTGTTGATGTAGCATCATAGAAGTCTGTAGCTTCTGCTGTAATTGTAATAGTACCATTAGCTCCTGTAATTGCTCTAACATATCCATTAGCATCTACAGTAATACCTGCAGTATTTGAACGATATGATAATTTTGCACCACCAAGAGCTTTTGCTCCTAAATACACACCATTATTCGGTGTAACTTGGAATGAAGAATTAACAGTTATTCTCTGGATAGCCTTGTTGATATTAAAGCTAACCCGAGTTGCTTTATTATTATCCACCACACCATTTTTATATGCTTCTATTTTTAAATATGCTATCCCAACATTTTTAAGCTTAATTGTATTATTAGCATTGATATCTACTAACGAAGTTGTTGGCTTTTCATCTTGATTTTCAGCTTTAACTTCTTTAATTCTAAATGTATATCCATTATCTCCGATAATATATGGCTTTAGGTCAACTGTATCAAATACTCTTGCGCCTACTGGCTGTGTATATTCAATTTTTGCTGCTGGTGAATCTTTGACACTAATGTCACAATTACCTTTGATTTCAGTTGCTTTTAGTTCTCTTGTAAAATGATTACTTCCTCCTGAGCCAAGAGGATTTGTTAATGTTTCTTTTACACCATTTATCCAAACATCTACTTTATTTGTTCCAGTTGGTACCGTAATATTCAATCGGTAACTTTTGGCAGTATCTGTACTATATGTAAGAGTTGTACCATTAGCGGTACCTTGTTCTATATCAGAATATGAAGAAGAAGTTGTAGCTTTGCTATAAAGCATGACAGTTCCATCTGTGCCAAATTTCCCTTTGTCTGTAGATACGCTTGTCCCCGGTGTAAGGTCGCTAATTGTTAAAACACCACCTGCTGTCAGAGATATAGTATCATTTAATGCTGCAAATTCAGTATGATTATAGCTCTTTACATGTCCACTAAAAGACGATGAGGATTCATAATCCCAACCATTTTTATCAGTTAGGTGTCCTTTGTCTCCCTTAAATACAACCTTGTACTTTTCTTCACCTGTGACAGGTTTGGTAAAGTTCAGCGTTAATGTCTTACCTGCAACAGAACCTGTTAGGTTTTCTCTTGTATCAGTTCCATTATTCACTTTGTAAATTTCAATGGTACCAAGTGTATATGGCACATTTTTTGTATCTTTACCATATAGAGTTAATGTTCCTCCACTGTATGCTATTGAATCAACAGCGCCTGCCCCAGTAATTTTTGCTTGTGCTTTTAAATCCTCTAGATCAAAGGAATATGTTCCCCCTGGCTTTACACTTATATCACTAATGCCTGTAATGCCACTTGCAACAACATCTCTTCCTTCCGAAATTTTTAATGCCTTATCTTTTGTAGCAGTAGTATTTTGATAATAATTTACCACCATTTTACAAATTTGTTTTTGCAGTAGTTCTCAAGAGAACCTTCCTCGGTGCTACCTTCAAGTTCCTTTAGCACCGCCCTTATTCCATCATAATCGTTTTTTTCTAGTAACCCATTAATTAAATTCATATAATGCCTGATGTCGTGCCTAAGCATTTTTATCTGACTCCTTGTGCGCTCGATTTCTGCAACTTGAATGTCTAGCCCCTTAGTGTAGGCGAGCATTGTTTCATTTAATTTTTCCACATTAATCGTTTCGATTCTGTTTTTTAGAAAGCCAAAAAATATTACATAGGTTGCCATTAACGTTGCCAAAACTCCTACTGTTGGCGCAATTTGCTCTGGTCTATCGTAAATTGTGTATGGATAGTAACCGATTAAATTTATTGTCCCATAAAAAAGCAGTGGCACCAAACAAAGTTGCCCCCAGCCGTCACGTGAGCTTTCCATTAGTTCAATATGAACGTCTTTGAGCCTTGTCTTTACAAAGTATAGGATCAGGATTTCTGCCACAATACCACAGATTAGGCTAGCTGAGATTTGTCTGTCATAAATGTACACTGTTGCGGCAATTACCTTGCCAATAACGCCAAAACATAAGCTCGATAGTGCGACAAACAGGGCTCTAAAATCCCTATATTTGCTCATTCCAACTGCCAAAATACATACAACAATGCCTTCTATAAGTACCATGAGCATTTGGAATTCCTTGTTTGCTTCGTATCCACCTCTAAATCTGACAATATCTACAACAATCATCATTATGACGATTGGACCTGTTATCAAAAATGTTTTTTCACTTTTGAACCTGCTCGGCAAAAAAGTCAATAGAAAAAGTATAATGAAAACACTCGTCATTATATAAAGGCTTATTCTGAATATAATCATAAATCTTGCTCCTCGCCAATATTAACTACTCTAATTGTTTTCATTATACTATCTTATTCTGCATATTGCAACGAAGTCGCTTTAATGTCACAGCTTTTACCAAGCGAGTGGTTAGAGCGCTGCCCGCTGGGCGTTAGGGCGGGCGCTTTGATAAGCCCGTTGGGCGTTAGGGTGGGCGCTGCCCGTTTGGGTTGCCCACTGGGCGTTTTTGGCAAGTTTGATAAGCCCGCTGGGCTTGAGGGTGGGCGCTTTGATAAGCCCGTTGGGCGTTTTTGTGGGGTTGACGGCCCAACAGCACTTTTCGAGCCAATGGCCGACAAAAAACCTTAAAATTGACGGCCTTTTGAGCAAAAATCCATAAATACCGTCAACTTGTCCGAAAATTGTCGGCCTTTTCCCTTGAAACTCAAAAATACCGACAGCACCAAAAACCCAGTCAAGTTTATTCACCTGAAA
>JAVWMQ010000012.1:0-43040 GCA_036637375.1 Anaerovoracaceae bacterium | reverse complement strand
CCATGATTCCACCGAAACACATTGCACAGATGATTAAGTTAATAGTCCAAAGCATAGAGCTCATTCCGCCTCTGCTTAGAAGTTCTTTTAAGTTAAATTGTGTCTGTGTTGCTGCATCTAAACCGTATTGGCTAGTTACTGCTGCGAAATCTGCCTGACCTAATTCAGATAGACTTGAAATTTCATATGTAGTTGCAATTTCTGGATGAGCTGCTAATAGTGAATCACTTGTAGCATTAAATGCATCATTTACAGCAAATTCAAATCCATAATGAGTAATTCCGAACCAATCTCCAAAAGCAATGCCCTGGAATACTGAACCTAGAATACAAGCTAGAATAATTCCTCCAAACAGACCTGGTAATGCTGGTAGCTTAAGTGCTACGATTAAGATTACCACTACTGGTGGAACTAGTAATATTGGGTTGATTGTAAACGCTTCTTTAAGACCATCCTGGATTGCTGCTACTGCACTTAGATCTCCGCCTCCAGAAACCTGTGTTCCTAAGATAGCATAAATTACAAGCGCAATTAGTAGAGATGGTGTTACTGTCCAAATCATATGTCTAATATGATCAAACAATGTTGATCCTGCAATTGCAGGTGCTAAGTTTGTTGTATCAGATAGTGGAGACATTTTGTCACCGAAGTATGCTCCAGATACGATAGCTCCAGCTGTTACCGCCTGCTCCATACCAAGACCCTGTCCAATACCAATTAGCGCAATACCAATTGTTCCTGCTGTTGTCCATGAAGAACCTGTTGCAAGAGCAACTATACAGCAAAGTAGACAACTAGCTACAAGGAAGATACTTGGTTTAAGTATCATTAAGCCATAATAGATCATTGCTGGTACAACACCTGCTGCAATCCATGAACCAATAAGCATACCTACTGTCATTAGGATTAACATTGCCTGCATTGACCTGTTAATTGAAGCTAGGATACCAGCTTCTAGATAAGACCATTTGTATCCGTTTAGGATAGCTACGCAACCTGCTACGATTGCAGTTAAGATTAGTGGAATATGTGCTTCGCCATATCCTGATTCTAGACCTGAAATACCCAATTTTGGAAAAATATCCATTGAGTACATCAAACAAAGAATAAGGAAAAGCATTACAATAAGCACTTGCCACATAGGGATTTTCTTGCCCATAATGGACCTCCTTAATAAAAAATAAGTAATAAGTAATAAGTAAGTAATGTGACATAATTATCACAATGCTATTATATGGTTTTTGCCAGTCCTTGTCAATAATCTATTTTTCTAAGTTTTCAGTTTTTTTCGAATTTTATAGCTCCTTTATAGTTTTATTTGTTTTTTTACACAATTTTATCATTATTTTTCTGTAAATACCCTTGAGATCGCTTCATTTCAGCCATTCTCACGCCCTCGTTGTGCCATGCAAAACACGCCATTTTCCGTATATATTCATTTTTTTTACACCACCATCATCGTTCTATTAATATTCATTCCTACGTCACAATATACACTCTTGGCATTCAACTTATTGCCACTTTTTTCTGCTTTATTATTTAGCTATGATTTTGTTTAACCGAGTTCATATCTGCTAACCCCATATTTTTTCAACTTTTTTCTTTAGTTCAATACATTGGCACATTAAACCCTACTATATTATATGTTTTTTATTGTAAATACTTTTCTAAGCATCCTAATTCAAGGGGTGTATATATATCCAACTTTTCATTTCACAACTTTACTTCTTGTGTAAGATAAAATCTTTGCTTATTAATATTTTTTTGTTTTTTACAATAAAATTTTTATAATTTTTATTTTCAAAATTACTTATCTTTTCTTTCTATTTGATATTCTTTGGCATATCATATATAATATTCTTATTCGAATAAGGAGGATCTAATGAATAAATTTAAGGAATATCTCAAAGAGCGTAACTTTAGTAGGTACATATTCTTCATTGTATTTACTGCAACGCTACTTTACATCATGTACTTCATGATTAAAAATATAAACACAGTAGCAGGCTATGGAATCACTGGTCTATCTAGTGTTTTAGGCGCTTTATCGCCACTTTTTACAGGATTGATTATTGCATATTTAATAAATCCTTTGGTAGAAATAATTGATACCAAGGTTTTGCAACGTTTAATTTCCAGAAATCCTGATCAAACACTTACTTCTAAACAAACAAGGACATCAAGATATATAAGTATATTTGCAACTTTTATCATTATAATTGCTGCGATTGTAGCTCTAATCTATGGTTTTACAGCCCTAATCGTTGGAAAAATCGTAGTTGAGAGTTTACCAAAAATGATACAAGATGGTATGAATCTAATAGTATCTTATGAGGCGGAAATCAAAAACTGGATTGCAAAACTTCCAGATATGCCGTTCTCTGATCAGCTTGGTGGATATGTTGACAGCATTATGCGTTGGATAACTGGTAACTTTAGCGCTACAACTTTAATTCAGAAGGTTGGCGGAATCAGTGGTGGTATTTTTGATTTTGTTGTCGGTCTTATTATTAGTATATATCTAATTGCAGACAAAGATTACTTCAAAAAAATATGGGCAGATTTTTTAAGATTGGTTTTCCCTAAAAACGTTAGCTCAGCTATAGGTGAATCACTTGGTGAAGTAGATACTGTTTTGTCACTTTTTATAAGAGGAGTTATGATTGATGCTCTTGCAGTTGCAGTTTTATCTTCAATCGGACTATCTATATTAGGTCTTGATTTTGCAGTGTTTATAGGTATATTTGCTGGAGTAGCTAACATTATCCCTTACTTCGGTCCAATTATGGGAATGGTTCCTGCCTTTGTAATTGGGTTCTTCTCTGAAGGATTTTGGCATGGAGTAATTGCCGTTGGTATCTTGTTAGTAGTGCAACAGATTGATTGCAATTTAATTTACCCTAGAGTTGTTGGAAGCTCAACTGGTCTTAAACCTTTGTTTGTACTTCTAGCAGTAAGTATTGCTGGTTACTATGGCGGTATTTTGGGAATGATATTAGCTGTTCCTATTGCTGGAATAATCCAAGTATTTGTTACTAAGTGGGCAGTTAAACGTGAGGCTACATTAGCTCAAAGAGAAAATGCTCAAAATATTGATCAACAATTATAATTTAATATACTAAAGAGCAACACCCTGCAAGTTAGACGTATACAAGTCTTTGTTGCAGGGTGTTTATTATATCTATATTTACAAATTACAGCCTTAAAATTAGTTTTTAAGAGCCGTTACTTTTCAATCCCATAGCTTATGTCCTAATAATTGCCCACAGCTCAAAAAAAGGAGCTTACTAATAATAGTAAAGCTCCTTTAATTACTTAGTTATACAAGTTCTAAGAATACCATTTCAGCACAATCGCCCTGTCTTGGTCCTAATTTCATAATTCTTGTATATCCGCCATTTCTGTCGGCATATTTTGGTGCTATTTCTTCAAATAGCTTTGTTACTACATCTTCGTCATAAACGTATGCAAGAACCTGTCTTCTAGCGTGTAGGTCTCCACGTTTAGCTAATGTAATCATTTTTTCTGCTTCTCTTCTAGCTTCCTTAGCTCTATGATCAGTTGTAGAAATTCGTCCTTCTCTAAAAAGGTCAGTCACGATATTTCTTAGCATTGCTTTTCTGTGAGCTGTAGGTCTGCCTAGTTTTCTATACCCTGGCATCTCTTTTCTCCTTTCAATTAGTCATCGGTTTCACGAAGTCCAAGTCCTAGCTCAGCTAGTTTGATTTTGACTTCATCTAGAGATTTCTTACCTAGATTTCTAACCTTCATCATGTCATCTTCAGATTTCTGAGTAAGTTCCCCAACCGTATTGATTGCTGCCCTCTTTAGGCAGTTATAAGAACGAACTGATAATTCTAGATCATCAATACTCTTTTCAAGGTTTATTTCCTTTTGGTCTTCTTCTTTTTCAACCATAAATTCCATATTAGTTGTTTCTTCTGTAAGGTTAATGAATAATTCAAGATGTTCTTGCATTATCTTTGCCCCAATTGAAACGCCTTCATCTGGCTTGATTGATCCATCTGTCCAAATTTCAAGTATTAATTTATCATAGTCAGTAACCTGACCTACTCTTGTATCTTCAACTGTAAAGTTTACTTTTTTAACTGGTGTGAATATTGAGTCAACAGGTATAACTGCGATTGGTGTATCTTCAGTTTTGTTCATATCTGCTGTTACATATCCTCTACCTTTTGCAAGATTAATAGTCATAACAAGTGAAGACCCTTCTTCAAGAGTTGCAATGTGTAGATCTGGGTTGAAAACTTCCATATCTGCATCACCGATAATATCAGCAGCTGTTACCTCTTTTGGTCCTACTGCGTTTATTAATACTCTCTTAGTGTCATCTTCGCCATATAATCTTACTGCTAATTTCTTTAAGTTAAGAATAATTTCAGTTACATCTTCCTTAACCCCTGGAATTGTTGAAAATTCGTGAAGTATTCCGTCTATCTTAATTGAAGTCACAGCAGCACCTGGTAATGAACTTAAAAGAATTCTTCTAAGGCTGTTACCTAGTGTAGTCCCGTAACCTCTTTCTAAAGGTTCTACGATAAACTTCCCATAATTTGCGTCTTCCTCGATAGATATACATTCAATTGTTGGTTTTTCAATTTCAATCACTTAAAAACCCTCCTTTCATTCTAAGAATCACTAATTAAGTGGATTACTTAGAGTACAATTCAACGATTAAGTGTTCTGCGATTGGTGTGTCAATCTGTTCTCTAGTTGGAAGAGTTAATACGCTTCCTTCTAATTTTTCAACATCTACAGTTAACCATGCTGGTGCTGTAATTGACATTTCCTTAACCTCTTTGAACTTAGGAGAGCTTGTGCTCTTTTCCTTAACCTTAATTACATCTCCAGCTTTAACTGCGTAAGAAGGAATATCTACCTTTTTACCGTTTACTGTGAAATGTCCATGAACTACAAGCTGTCTTGCTTCTTTTCTTGATGAAGCTAGACCAAGTCTAAATACAACGTTATCTAGTCTTGTTTCTAACATGATAAGTAAGTTTTCACCGGCCTTACCAGCTTTCTTTGCAGCTTTGTCAAATAAGTTTCTAAACTGAGTTTCTTGAACTCCGTAGAATCTCTTAGCCTTCTGCTTTTCTCTTAACTGAATTCCATATTCAGAAGACTTCTTTCTACCCTGTCCGTGCTGTCCAGGAGGGAAATTTCTTTTTTCTAGTGCGCATTTGCCACTATAACATCTTTCGCCTTTCAAGAAAAGCTTCTGACCTTCTCTTCTGCATAATCTGCAGTTTGCATCTGTATATCTTGCCATATTATTCTCCTCCTTTCACTAAACTCTTCTCTTTTTAGGTGGTCTACATCCATTATGAGGAATAGGTGTGATATCCTTAATCATAGTAATATCAAGACCTGCTCCCTGAAGTGCTCTAATAGCAGCTTCTCTACCGGATCCTGGACCCTTTACATATACTTCAACTGTCTTTAAACCATGTTCCATTGCGCCTTTAGCTGCTTCTTCAGCTGCCATCTGTGCTGCGAATGGTGTTGATTTTCTTGATCCTTTGAAACCAAGAGAACCAGCACTTGACCATGATAATGCGTTTCCATTTAAATCAGTAAGAGTTACAAGTGTATTGTTAAAGGTAGACTGAATGTGTGCTTGGCCTTTTTCAATATTTTTACGTTCTTTTCTCTTTTTTCTGACTGTTTTCTTTACAGCTTTTGCCATCTTTCTCTACCTCCTTTACTTCTTCTTTCTTCCTACTGTTTTCTTAGTACCCTTACGAGTTCTAGCATTTGTCTTTGTTTTCTGTCCTCTAACTGGAAGACCTCTTCTGTGTCTAATTCCTCTGTAACATCCGATTTCCATTAATCTCTTGATGTTTAGAGAAATATCTCTTCTTAGGTCACCTTCTACATCATATTCTTCTTCAATGATGTGTCTGATTTTACCAGCTTCATCTTCTGAAAGATCCTTAACTCTAACGCTTGGGTCAATCTGAGCTTTTTCTAGGATAACTTTCGCTGTTTGTCTACCGATACCGTAGATATAAGTTAGACCGATGTCTACTCTTTTATCTCTAGGTAAGTCAACTCCGGCTATACGAGCCATATTTTCCTCCTGTTCCCATCTTCCGTCACGCAGCCACTAAGGGCGTAATATAAACGGGATGTGTCTCCCTTGCAACACCTGTGCAAGGTACAAAATAACTTATGTAAATTTTAATAAATTAACCTTGTGTCTGTTTGTGCTTTGGGTTTTCGCAAATTACCATAACTTTGCCATTTCTTTTAATAACCTTGCACTTTTCACAGATAGGTTTTACTGATGCTCTTACTTTCATCTTTTAAACCTCCTACTTTTCTCTCCATGTAATTCTTCCTCTTGTTAAGTCATAAGGTGAAAGTTCAACTTTCACTTTATCTCCTGGAAGAATTCTTATGAAGTTCATTCTAATTTTACCAGATACGTGAGCAAGTACTTCGTGTCCAGTCTCTAATTTTACAACAAACATTGCATTTGGCTGTGCATCAACTACAATGCCTTCAGCCTCTATTACATCTTTTTTTGCCATAAACAAACCTCTTTCTATAAGGTAAGCAATTCGGGCTCACCATCAGTTATAACAATAGTATTTTCATAATGTGCAGAAAGCTTACCGTCTAAAGTTACTACGGTCCAATCATTTGATAGGACTTCTGTATCGTAAGCTCCTTGTGCAATCATAGGCTCAATTGCCAAAACCATTCCTTTAGCTAACCTCGGACCTCTTCCTGGTTTACCAAAGTTAGGAATTTGTGGATCCTCATGTAATGATAATCCAATTCCATGTCCAACATAATCTCTTATTACAGAGAAACCTTCTCCTTCAGCTTTCATTTGAATAGCATGGGATACATCAGACAATCTATTTCCAACTTTGCAATACTCTAGACCTGCAAAGAAACTATCTTTGGCGGCATCAATTATATGTTGTGCTTCCGCACTAATTTTGCCAACTCCGTAAGTTCTTGCCGCATCACTCGCATAACCATTAAAAGTTGCTCCAGTGTCTATGCTAACAATATCGCCTTCCTTCAAAATAACATCTTTTGACGGAATTCCATGTACAACTTCTTCATTCACAGAAACACACGCAGCACCTGGGAATCCACCATAACCTTTAAATGTAGGAATCATATTGTTTTCCAATATAATTTTTTCTACAAATTGATCAACATCATAAGTGCTGATTCCAGGTCTGATATAGTTCTCCAATTCTCGGAGAACCATCCCAGTTACCTTAGCAGCTTCGCGCATTATTTCAATTTCTTGCTCAGACTTGATGATAATCATTCTTACTCTCCTAAAATCTCAACGATTTCAGTAAATAGATTCTTGAACCCAATTGAACCGTCTAAATGAGCAATGTTTCCAGCCTTGTCATAATAGTCTAATAAAGGTTTTGTCTGTAAGTTATATACCTCTATTCTGTTTGCTACAGTACTCTCAGTGTCATCTGCTCTCTGCATTAGCTCTCCACCACATTTATCACAGATGCCTTCAGCTTTTGGAGGCATATTTGTGATGTGATAAGTAGCTCCACATGATTTGCAAACTCTTCTGCCAATCAATCTAGTCATTAGTTCGTCTTTTTCAACATCTATGTCTAGTACATGGTCGATTTTCTTGTCTCTTTCACCTAAGAACGCATCAAGGGCAACTGCCTGTTCAACTGTTCTTGGGAAACCGTCAAGAAGAAAGCCGTTTTCGCAATCATCTTCAGTTAGTCTGTCTGTTGCAATTTCAATAACCAGACTGTCTGGTACTAATTCTCCCTTGTTCATGTACTCTTGTGCTTTTTTGCCAAGTACAGTTCCTTCTTTAATATTCTTTCTGAAGATATCTCCAGTTGAAATATGGGGAATATTGTATTTTTCTATTATTCTAACCGCCTGTGTGCCTTTACCAGCTCCCGGTGGCCCTAATAAAATCAAATTCATGCTTTGCCTCCTCTACTTAAGAAAACCTGAGTAATTTCTCATTACCATCTTTTGCTCAAGTTGTTTCATACTATCAAGAGCAACCCCAACCACAATAAGTAAGGACGTTCCTCCAAAATGTGCATCGATTGGAGTGAACTGTGATACTAATGTTGGTAATGTTGCTACAAGTGCTAGGAATATTGCTCCTACCAATGTAATTCTTGTCATTACCTTGTTTAAATATTCTACTGTTGCTTTCCCTGGTCTAATTCCTGGAATAAATCCGCCATTAGCTTTCATGTTGTCCGCAACTTCAAGTGGGTTAAATGTTACTGTTGTATAGAAGTAAGTAAAGAATATTATTAGCATAATATTAAATACTGCATATAACCACACTCCTGGTGATCCAGTTGGTGATAACCATTTCTGTACCCAAAGGGCGAAATCTGAATTTCCACCAGTAAAATATGTTATTGTTAATGGAAATTGAAGTATTGATAGTGCAAAGATTACAGGAATAACTCCCGCTTGATTAACTTTTAGTGGAATATGTGTAGACTGTCCGCCATACATTTTTCTTCCAACTACTCTCTTTGCATACTGCACAGGGATTCTTCTCTGTCCCTGCTGAACTTCAATAATACCAACGATTACGATAGCAGCAAATACTATGAAAAGTGCAATTGATACAAAACCAATTGTACCTTCTGAGTATTTTAACCACACACCGTGAATACTACTTGGTAGACGTGCAATGATACCACCAAAGATAATTAGTGAGATACCATTACCGATACCGTTTTCGTTGATTTTTTCACCAAGCCACATTAAGAATGCAGTACCTGCTGATAAAACCAACACTATTACAGCTACTGAGAAGAAGTCAGTACTAATTAAAGCTTGTCTGAACATTCCTAGTGATACCCCTATAGCTTGAACAAAAGCCAAAACTATAGTTAGGTATCTAGTATACTGTGATATTTTTTTTCTTCCTTCAGTTCCTTCTTTAGCTAATCTTTCTAATGAAGGAATTGCAATTGTTAATAACTGTAATATGATTGACGCCGTAATATATGGGGTGATACTAAGAGCAAATATTGTCATATTTGAAAAAGAACCACCTGAGAATAGATTG
The DNA here is from genome assembly GCA_036637375.1 of Anaerovoracaceae bacterium. Taxonomy (GTDB): domain Bacteria; phylum Bacillota; class Clostridia; order Peptostreptococcales; family Anaerovoracaceae; genus JAVWMQ01. The sequence continues at coordinate 33,958 of JAVWMQ010000012.1, read as the reverse complement.
AATAAATCTATTAACCCATTTCCTCCATCTCCAAAAGCCTGATTTAGAACTTCTCTGTTTATTCCTGGAATAGGAATGTTAGAACCAATTCTAAATACAACTAACATTAAAAATGTAAAAATTAATTTCTTTCTAATCTCAGCAATCTTCCAAGCCTTTGATAGTGTTTTCAGCATTTCCATATTAGATCACCTCTGCCTTTCCTCCAGCAGATTCGATTTTTTCTACAGCCGACTTAGTAAATTTGTGAGCCTGTACTGTAATACCTTTTTCAATGTTTCCATTTCCTAGAATCTTAATTCCGTCTTTAACCTGTTTAACAAGTCCAACTTCTTTAAGTAATTCAGGTGTTACAACAGTACCTGCTTCAAATTTATTTAGAACATCAACGTTTAATTCAACGTATTCTTTTGCCCAAATATTTGTGAATCCTCTCTTAGGGATTCTTCTGTATAGTGGCATCTGTCCGCCTTCAAAACCAGGCTTTGTACCACCACCGCTTCTAGAGTTCTGACCGTTCATACCTCTACCACCAGTTTTACCCTGACCAGTAGCTGTACCACGACCTCTTCTTTTACGGTTTTTTGTAGCGCCGCTAACGGCTCTTAATTCATGAAGTTTCATGTTTCAGCACCTCCCTTTCTACTGCTCTTCTAAAGTAAGAAGATGCGGAACCTTGTTAACAGCACCTCTAGTTACTGCACTATCAACTAGTTCTACTGACTGGTGCATCTTTCTCAATCCTAAAGCTTCTACAACCTTTCTCTGTCTTGGAGAAGCTCCGATTAAGCTTTTTGTTAATGTAATTTTTACCATTTTAGCCATCTTACTTCCTCCTATCCTAAGATTTCTTCCTTAGTCTTTCCTCTTAATTTACTTACTTTTTCAAGTGTCATTAAGCTTCTTAGACCTTCGATTGTAGCATATGCCATGTTTCCAGTGTTACTTGAGCCAATGTTCTTAGCTCTAACATCTTTAATTCCAGCAGATTCAAGTACTGTACGTACAGATGAACCAGCGATAACTCCTGTACCTTCAGCAGCAGGCATTAATAAAACTTTACCCGCTCCGAAAATACCAACGTTTTTATGTGGAATTGTTGTTCCAACTGTTGGAACATAAATTAGATTTTTCTTTGCATCTTCTGTAGCTTTTCTTACAGCTTCAGGAATTTCCTGAGCTTTTCCAAGACCTACGCCTACGTGACCTTCGCCGTCTCCAACTACTATTGTCACGCTGAATCTCATATTTCTACCACCTTTAACAGTTTTAGCAACACGTCTAATGTTAACGATAGTTTCTTTTAAGTCTAGCTTGGATGCGTCTATTGTATTTTTCATCCTTTTCCTCCCGTTAGAATTTTAGTCCAGCTTCACGTGCGCCGTCAGCTAATTCCTTAACTCTTCCGTGATATAAGAATCCACCTCTGTCAAACGCAACAGTGTCGATACCTTTATCAAGCGCTCTTTTTGCAATAGCTTCTCCTACTCTTTTAGCAGCTTCTTTGTTTCCACCGTTTTCGATAGCTAAATCTTTGTCTAGTGAAGATGCTGCAGCTATAGTCACTCCATTTACGTCGTCAACAACCTGAACTGAAATGTTCTTATTACTTCTAAAAACACATAATCTAGGTCTTTCAGGAGTGCCATGAACGTCTTTTCTAACTCTTGTATGTCTTGCGACACGTCTATCATTTCTGCTATATTTTGCCATGATCTATTACTCCTTTCTCTATTCGCCCTTACTTCCAGCTTTACCTTCTTTTCTACGTACTTTTTCTCCAACATATCTAACGCCCTTACCTTTGTATGGTTCAGGTTTTCTCCATGCTCTGATGTTAGCTGCGTAGTTACCTACTAACTGCTTGTCAATTCCTTTAACAGTAATTGTTGTTGCAGATGTAGCTTCAGTTGTAATACCGTCTGGATCTTCCATTTCTACAGGATGAGAGAAACCTAAGCTTAGTACAAGTACATTGCCTTTTTTCTCAACTTTATATCCTACACCGATCATTTCAAGCTTCTTTTCATAACCTTCTGTTACACCAACTACCATGTTGAAAATTAGTGTTCTAGCAAGTCCATGCTGAGCTCTATCATCTTTTGCATCTGAACTTCTTGAAACAGTTAGAACACCGTCATTCTGTTCAATTGTTAATTTTGAGCTAATCTGTTCCTTTAGTTCGCCTTTTGGTCCTTTAACAGTAACAAGGTTGTTACCATCAACAAGAACTTCAACGCCAGCAGGAAGATTAACCGGTCTAATACCAATTCTTGACATTTTATTTCCTCCTACCAAACATAACAGATTACTTCTCCACCAACGCCTAGTTTTCTAGCTTCTTTATCGCTGATTACTCCTTTTGAAGTTGAGATAATCGCAATACCTAGACCTCCAAGAACTCTTGGTACGTCATTAGCTTTTGCATAAACCTTTAGACCTGGTTTTGAAATCTTCTTAATTCCGTTTATAACTTTTTCATTTGCAGGGCCGTATTTCATTTCTACGTTAATCATTCCCTGTTTGTTGTCTTCAATAACATCAAATCCGCCAATAAAGCCTTCTTCTAGTAAAATTCCAGCGATTGATTTTTTAATATTTGATGCTGGGATTTCTACGTTTTTGTGTCCTGCTGTGTTGGCATTTCTGATTCTTGTTAGCATATCTGCTATTGGATCTGTCATTGTCATTACAGTTGTTCTCCTTTCTTTGCGAGCATTATCCCCTTTGGGGAATTTTTCGCAAACAATATCTTACCAACTTGCTTTTCTTACGCCTGGGATTTCACCCTTATAAGCAAGTTCTCTAAAGCAAATACGGCAAATTCCATATTTCTTTAGTACAGAATGTGGTCTTCCACAAATTCTGCATCTTGTATACGCCCTTGTTGCAAATTTAGGCGTTCTCTGCTGTTTAACCTTGAGAGATTTCTTAGCCATAATTCCCTCCTACTTCTCAAACGGCATTCCTAGAAGTTGAAGTAGCGCTGCTGCTTCTTCGTCTGTTTTTGCCGTAGTTGTAAATACTATGTTCATACCTTTAACTAAATCAACCTGATCGTAACTGATTTCAGGGAAGATTAACTGTTCTTTGATTCCCATAGAGTAGTTTCCTCTACCATCAAATGAATTCTTGTTTACTCCCTTGAAGTCTCTTACTCTTGGAAGAGCGATGTTAAAGAATTTGTCAGCGAATTCATACATGTTTTCGCCTCTCAAAGTAACTTTAGTTCCAACAGGCATACCCTGTCTAACCTTGAAGTTCGCGATTGATTTTTTCGCTCTAGTGATTACTGGTCTCTGACCTGCAATTATTCCTAGTTCTCTTACTGCTGTTTCCATTAGTTTAGCGTTTTCTTTCGCTTCACCAAGGCCAATATTAATTGTGATTTTTTCAAGCTTTGGAACTTCCATTACATTGTTGTATGAAAACTTTTCCATCATAGCTTTGAAAACTTCATTATTATAAGTTTCTTTTAGTCTAGCTGTCAAATCGTCTCCTCCTTTCTTAATCGATTACGTTTCCGCTCTTTTTCGCAATTCTAACTTTTTTGTCGCCATCCATTTTGTAGCCGACTCTTGTAGCTGTTTTTGCTTTGTCATCGTATATCATTACATTTGAAACATGTAGTGGACCTTCCTGGTGCTTGATTTCTGAAGCAGTAGTTCTAGTCTGTTTCTGATGTTTTGTCTGCATGTTAATGCCTTCTACAACAACTTTATTTTCTTTAGGAATAGATCTTAAAACCTTTCCTTTTTTACCTTTGTCTTTACCAGCAATTACAATTACTGTATCATCTTTTTTAATTCGCATCTTGTAACACCTCCTATAGTACTTCTGGTGCCAATGACACTATCTTCATATAGTTTTTGTCTCTAAGCTCTCTAGCAACAGGTCCAAAGATACGAGTTCCTACTGGAGTCTTATCTTCTTTAATAATAACTGCTGCGTTCTGGTCGAACTTAACATAACTGCCATCATTTCTTCTAGCACCTCTTTTAGTTCTAACAACAACAGCTTTTACTACTTCACCTTTTTTAACTATTCCGCCTGGAGAAGCTTCTTTAACGGCACAAACAATTACGTCTCCGATATTCGCATATTTACGACTTGTTCCACCAAGAACACGGATACACAATAGTTCTTTTGCACCGGAGTTGTCAGCAACTCTTAATCTACTCTCTGTCTGGATCATATTCGGTGCCTCCTTACTTAACCTTTTCTAAAATGTTAACAAGTCTCCATCTCTTATCTTTTGAAAGAGGTCTTGTTTCCATAATTCTAACTTTATCTCCGATATTGCATTCATTGTTTTCATCGTGAGCCTTAACCTTTTTAGTTGTCTTAACGGCTTTACCATAAAGGGAATGTCTTACGAAGTCTTCGATTGCAACTGTCACAGTCTTATCCATTTTATCGCTTACGACCATGCCTACTCTAGTTTTTCTTCTATTTCTTTCTACTGTCATAATTCATCCTCCTTCCTATTTAGCCTGAGCTTTTGCTAGCTCTTTTTCTCTAATAATAGTTTTAACTCTTGCAATGTCTCTCTTTGTGTCTCTAACCTTGATTGGGTTTTCAAGCTGTCCTGTAACATGCTGAAATCTTAGATTAAATAAATCTTTCTTCATTTTTACTAGTTCAGCATTTAGTTCAAGATCAGACATCTCTCTAATTTTCTTTAGTTCCATTATGCTTCACCACCCTTTACTTCTTCACCTTTAATAGTGAATTTGCTCTTAACAGGTAGTTTGTGTGATGCAAGTCTCATAGCTTCTCTAGCCTGAGCTTCTGTAACACCTTCAATTTCAAACATAACTCTGCCTGGCTTTACTACTGCAACCCAGTACTCTGGTGAACCTTTACCGGATCCCATACGAACTTCTGCAGGTTTCTTTGTTACTGATTTATGTGGGAAAATTTTAATATAAACTTTTCCGCCTCTTTTAATAGATCTTGTCATCGCAATTCTGGCTGCTTCGATCTGATTTGAAGTGATCCATCCTGGTTCTAAAGCTACTAATCCATATTCACCGTAAGTAACTTTGTTACCACGAGTAGCTTTACCATTCATTCTACCTCTGTGGACTCTTCTACGTTTAACGCGCTTTGGCATTAACATGGCTCGTTCCTCCTTTTAATAGTCTATTCTTCAGTTGCTTCAACTGTTTCTACTTCTACTTCTACTTTAGGCTCTTCCTTTGGAGTATTTCTTACTCTTGGGTTTACTGCCTTTGGAAGTTCTGGCTTAGCGTCTCTAGGATTTCTTCTAGGTTTCTTGTCGCCATCTCTTCTTGGTCTTCTGTCGTTTTTCTTTCTGTCGTTTTTCTTACCATCGTTCTTTTCTTCACGAATTACGCTCTGTAATCCTTTGTCAAGAATTTCGCCGTGGTTAATCCAAACTTTAACGCCAATCTTACCGTAAGTAGTATCTGCTTCTGCAAATCCATAATCAATGTCTGCTCTCAAAGTGTGTAGAGGAACGTTACCTTCACTGTACTTTTCACTTCTTGCAATTTCTGCTCCGCCAAGTCTACCAGAAGCTAAAACTTTGATACCTTTTGCGTTTGCTTTCATTGTTCTTCCAATTGCCTGTTTCATTGCTCTTCTAAAAGCAACTCTTCTTTCAAGTGCCTGTGCAATACTTTCAGCTGTAAGCTGTGCATCAAGTTCAGCTCTCTTAACTTCTTTGATGTCGATTGCAACACTTTTGCCAGTTAATTTTCCTAAATCAGCTCTTAACTGATCAATTCCATCTCCAGCTCTACCAATAACCATTCCTGGCTTACCAGTTAAAATGATTACTTTTAAATTGTTTTCGCCTGATCTTTCGATAGCTACTTTTGAAACGCCTGCCGCATATAATTTTTTCTTTACAAATTCTCTAATCTGATTGTCTTCAACTAAGTAATCAGCAAAGTTTTCTTTACTTGCGTACCATTTAGAGCCCCAGTCTTTAATCACTCCAACTCTTAGACCGTGTGGACTTACTTTCTGACCCATTTACTGAACCTCCGTTTCTGAATTTCTTTCCTTTAGAGTTACCCCGATATGGCTGCTTCTCTTTAGGATTACTGATGCTCTACCCTGTGAGCCTGCTCTCCATCTCTTCATTGTAGGTCCCTGATGAGCGTAAATTTCTGCTACATACAAATCGTCTACATTCATATCAAAGTTGTTTTCTGCATTTGCTGCAGCTGAGTTAACAACTTTTTCTACTAGTTCTGCACCTTTTCCTGGTGTGAACTTTAAGATGTTTAGTGCCTCTGCTAAATCTTTTCCTCTTACTAAATCAGTAACAGGTTTAAGTTTAATAGGAGACATTCTTACGTATTTTGCAACTGCTTTTGCTTCCATGTTCATTATCTCCTTTTCTATTTAGATTTCTTATCGGCAGCGTGTCCTCTGTAAGATCTTGTTGGAGCAAATTCTCCAAGTCTATGTCCTACCATGTCTTCTGTAATGTATACAGGAACATGTTTTCTACCGTCATGTACTGCTATTGTATGACCAACCATCTGCGGGAAAATTGTAGATGGTCTTGACCATGTTTTCACAACCTTCTTTTCGTTTGCTGCGTTCATTTCAATAATTGCTTTAAGCAATTTCGCATTTACGAAAGGGCCTTTTTTAAGTGATCTACCCATTATTTATGCTCCTTCCTTATCTTTCGCCTCTGTGTTTAACGATGTATCTATCAGAATCTTTGTTTTTCTTTCTAGTTTTGTAACCAAGTGCAGGTTTACCCCAAGGAGTAACTGGACTAACTCTACCGATACCAGCTTTACCTTCACCACCACCGTGTGGGTGATCATTAGGGTTCATTACAGAACCTCTAACTGTAGGTCTAATACCCATATGTCTTTTTCTACCAGCTTTACCAATGTTGATATTTGCGTGGTCTGAGTTACCAACTTCTCCGATTGTAGCTCTACATTCGATTCTAACTTTTCTAACTTCTCCGGATGGTAGTCTTACCTGAGCATACTTACCTTCTTTCGCCATTAGCTGAGCGCCATTTCCTGCAGATCTTACCATCTGTCCACCTTTACCAGGTTTTAATTCAACGTTGTGAATCATTGTACCTACTGGAATGTTGATTAGTGGAAGAGCGTTACCTACTTTGATATCCGCTTCTGGTCCTGATACGATTACATCTCCAACCTGTAAGTTCTGAGGTGCAATGATATATCTCTTTTCACCATCTGCGTAAACGATTAATGCTATGTTAGCACTTCTGTTTGGATCGTATTCGATTGTTGATACTGTTCCTGGTATATCGTCTTTAGTTCTCTTGAAGTCGATAATTCTGTATTTCGGTCTGTAACCGCCACCTCTGTGTCTAACAGTAATTTTACCTCTAGAGTTTCTTCCAGAATGCTTTTTAAGAGTTACTGTTAATGACTTTTCCGGTGTACTTCTAGTGATTTCTTCAAAAGTTGAAGTTGTCATTCCTCTTAAACCAGGAGTAGTTGGATTATACTTTTTAATTCCCATTAGTTCTACCTCCTATTATAAACCTTGGAAGAATTCGATTTCCTTACTAGTTTCAGTAAGAGTTACGATTGCTTTTTTTGTAGCCGCTGTGTAACCAGCAGTTCTTCCCATTCTCTTTAACTTGCCATTAACATTCATGATGTTAACTTTTTTTACTTCTACGCCGAAGATTTCTTCTACTGCGTGTTTCACTTCTGTTTTGTTTGCATTAACCGCAACTTTGAAAGTGTATTTTTTAACCTGTGCATCTTCCATACTTGTTTCTGTGATTACAGGCTTTAATATTACGTCGTAAGGGGTTCTCATTATGAATATACCTCCTCAATTTTCTTAATTGCTTCTTTTGTAACAATGAAGCTTCCATGATTAATAATTTCATAAACGTTCATTGTTGTAACTAAAGCAGTTCTAACTCCTTGGATGTTTGCAGCTGATCTTACAACATTTTCATCTTTTTCTGCTGTGATGATAAGTGGTTTTCTTCCAGCCTTAACATTTTCTAACACCTTGATCATTTCTTTTGTCTTTGGTGCGTCGAATTTTAATTCATCAATTACGATGATTTCGTTTTCTAAAACTTTAGAAGATAATGCTGATAGCATCGCTAGTCTTCTAACTGTCTTAGGTAATGTATATCTGTAGCTTCTTGGCTTTGGTGCGAATGCAACTCCTCCGCCTACCTGAGTTGGATCAGTTGTTGAACCTTGTCTATGACGTCCAGTTCCTTTCTGTCTGAAAGGTTTTCTTCCGCCGCCTCTAACATCTCCTCTAGTCTTTGCTGACTGAGTACCCTGTCTTTGGTTAGCTAAATAATTCTTTACTACTGCATGTACTGCGTTCTGATTAGGTTCGATTGCGAAAACCGCATCGTTAAGTTCTAGAGTACCTGTTTCAGCGCCTGCCATGTTTAGTACTGTTACTTTTGCCATTTTACTTCCTCCTTCCTGAAGTTATCTTACTTGCCCTGACCTTTTACTGCTAAGTGAACTTGTACTAGGCTGCCTTTGCCTCCTGGAATAGCTCCCTTTACTAATAATAGGTTTCTGTCTTCAATAACTTTTACTAGATCGATGTTCTGTACTGTTACAGTGTCACGACCCATTCTACCTGGACCAGCATTTCCCTTGAATACTCTTCCTGGGTAAGATGCTCCAGCTAGAGCTCCTGGAAGTCTCTTATGCTTTGAACCGTGAGTCATAGGTCCTCTGCTGTGACCATGTCTCTTAATGTTACCCTGAGTTCCTTTACCTTTTGATACGCCAGTTACGTCTAACTTAGAACCTTCTTCGAATTCTGCAACTGTCATAACCTGTCCAACTTCGTAAGCTTCGCCTTCTTCAATTCTGAATTCTGCAACGTGTTTCTTGATTTCAACGCCAGCTTTTTCAAAGTGTCCTGTCATAGGTTTGTTAACTCTATGAGCTTTTGTTTCTCCGTAGCCAACCTGTACTGCATTGTATCCGTCAGTCTCAACTGTCTTAACCTGAGTTACGACCTGAGGGCCTGCTTCAATAACGCTTACAGGAATCACTACACCTTCTTCTGTGAAAATCTGAGTCATTCCGATTTTCTTGCCTAATAGTGTTTTCATATTTTCCTCCTAATTTCTTACAGCGGATTGCCACTTGGACAATCATACTAAGAGAACACGAATGTTCCTCGGTTGCTTATAATTTGATTTCGATATCAACGCCAGCTGGTAACTCAAGCTTAGTTAAAGCATCTGTAGTCTTTGCTGTTGTTGCTGAAATATCAATCAATCTTTTGTGAGTTCTCTGTTCGAACTGCTCTCTTGAATCTTTGTACTTGTGTACCGCTCTCAAGATTGTGATTACTTCCTTCTCTGTTGGTAGCGGAATCGGTCCTGAAACTTCTGCGCCAGTTCTCTTAGCTGTTTCTACGATTTTCGCTGCACTCTGATCTAGAAGCGCATGGTCATAAGCTTTAAGCTTAATTCTGATTTTTTGTAATTCGCTCATTTTTTCCTCCTAATTAGTTTTGTACTATTTTCGCTATTCTCGTACAAGGGGTCTTAACTGCCCACTTTTCAACGCGTGTACCTTTTTAGCTTGCTTGATACACGTTGCCGTGTGTTTCCCATTTCTGAGCACGAACAAAAGTTGGCGACTCCCTTCGCCCCCGTCCAGCAGGGACAATTCTCGGTGAAAATTACCTGATAGCTCAGCAACTTCTCACTTCTTCGCCTATTCGCAAGCTTTTTAAGTATACAATACATTTATCCAAAAATCAAGTACTTTTTAAAAAATATTTCACGTGTTTTTCTCTGTTTTTTGTCACTATAAACGTTCAAATTTGGAGCTTTTCTAGGCACTCCTCTACACACGTAACCTGGCGTTTCCCACCACTTGTTTTTATAGTGGCAAAATTAATTGCCACTATAATTATCCAAATACGCTGCCTCCAATAAATTCTCTCAAAATCGAATTATTCGGCACTATTTCATCATTTTCAATAACCTGGAAATATTTCAAGAAGTTAAGCATACGCCTTGCTTCAGCGTATTCCTCAGAGTCAGGTTCTATATTCATCAGCAAAGGCTGGGCATATTTCTTTAAAACACTAAGCTCATATATGTGCACCGAGTTAAATAATACATCAGCTTCACCACTATAAGGGAAAATATTTTTGTCCTCTCCTGCTCTAACCTTTGGCCAATCTCTAATAGTATCCTTCGCAGAATGTCCTCTATGATTATGATCTCTAACCATTCTCCTAAGCATCCTTGCATCAGTTGTAGGAATCCTATTATGCCTATCTATATTTAGCTGTGTAAGCGGACTAATATAGATTTTGTATTTTTCAGAATCCGCAATTCCCTCTGTTAGTTTGCCATTAAGAGCATGAATACCTTCTATTACTATTGGTTGACTCGGTGTAATTTTAGTTTTCTTTGCGCCAAAAGTTTTAACACCTTTAATAAAATCAAAAACCGGAAGAGAAACTTCTGCTCCCTCTAGTAGACTATTCATATGCTCGTTAAAAAGCCTCACATCGACAGCTTCTAGGTCTTCGTAATTTTTTTCCCCATTCTCATCAACTTCCATATCATCTCTATTAATGAAATAATCATCAGTCCCAAGATATATAGGTTTAAGCCCATTGACTTTAAGTTGGATGCAAAGCCTCCTTGCAAATGTTGTCTTACCACTTGATGAAGGTCCTGCAATTAAAATAATTCTCTTGCCTTTTTCCGTTATTTCTCCAGCAATTTCCACAATCTTTTTGTCGTGAAGTGCTTCAGAAAGCTGCATAAGTTCTCTATCCTCGCCTCTCAAAATTTGCTCATTTAGATCGGACACATAATTTATATTAAGAACTCTTTTCCATTTTGTTGCCTCCGAGAAGGCAGAATACAGATTTCTTTCATCTTCATATTCTGGAATCACATTAGGATTACTTGGATGAGGAAATCTTAGAAGTACTCCTCGACGATATTTTCTAACTTCAAAAATGTCACAATATCTTGTCGAAGGTACCATAACACTGTAAAAGAAATTCTTATACCCTTCTACTTCATAAAACTTAAGTTCTCTTAAATTAATTCTTTGATTAATAAGTTTAAGTTTTTCAAAGAACATACCTTCTTTCATTAACGCTGCTGCTTCTTTTCTAGGAACTTTTGTTTTAATAAAAGGGAGATCCATTTTAATTAATTGTCTCATCCTTAATCCAACTTCCTTTATTTTCGCTTCATTAATGGTTTCCTTGCCTTTAACCTCAATATAAAGCCCCTTATTTATAGAATTTTGTATTTCAACAAAAGCTCCATCAATAACGTCAGTTGCCGCCTTTATAAATAAAAAGCTTAGGCTATTTTGGTATATTAGGTTTGCCGCTTGATAACGCATATCCATAAATTCTACTGTTGCACCATCAGTTAAAGGTGTAGTTAACTCTACAATTTCATTGTTAACCTTCCCAGCTAATACCTCATATTTAAGCTCCCCCTTGTAGCTCATAGCCAACTCTTCCATTGTAAGACCCTCTGATACACTGATGCTTTCAAACGGTCTTCCAATTTCTTTTCTAAGTCTGATTTCCATAATAATCACCCCTTTACATATGTAGAATTATACCACAACAAAAGAGTGGTATCAATTAATCGTGATACCACTCTATTTGCAATTACTCGAATTTCTCCGAACTTAACAGTTTCGCCAAAACTTTTGCTTCATCAGGGTGTAACGTAATTCCCCTTGACATATGATTGTGCTTCTCGTCCCAATCTCTTATATCATACTTCGGTGTTCCATCGTTCCACGAAATTAAATTCAACTCTTTGCGCCAGCCTGTCTTATACTTGGCAATTATACCGATGTGTCTCTTATTTACAAACACAACTTCGCTTTTTTCTTTCAAAATTCCCTCCTTTCCCTTCGCTTTTTTCTAATATTAATATTTCTTCTTAAGGTGTAACCACATTATAGCTTCATTGTAAATTTTTGTCAATGCTTTTTCCTTTTTTTACCAAATTTGTTTTTTATATAATAAAACCTTGTTTTCCAGTTTCCACCGAATAACAAGGTTTAATTTTATCATTTTAATTTTGCAAATGACTTTAGCGCCCAAGCTTGTGGTATCCAAATAAAAATTGTCGATCCACTTGGAATTACGCCTCCGCCTGTAACTCTCTCCATATAAATAAATATTCCCGCCAAAACAAAGAATAATAAAACTCCCGCCATAGAGGCCGCATACTGCAAGTTTTCTTTTTTCCAAGCTACAATATAGCAAATTATCTGAAGTATGGAAACTAAAACAGCTGCGCACAAAATTATCTTTGTTTCTTTGTATTCTATGGTATTAAGACTTAATACTATTTGAGCTATAGGCCCTAATATACCAAGAATTATACCCAGCTTTAGATATGTAACCTTCGTCATAACAAACACCTAAAGCACTTCTTTGATTGCTTTTGCAACCTTTACACAAGCTTCCTTTGAAATTGATGCAACAGAAACTCTTATCCCTTTTGCCAAAGGCACTGCAAAGATTCCCTTTGCTTCTAGCTTTTTGCTAATTTCGTCTGGATCATCACAAGCAACGCAAGCAAAAAATCCTGCATCAAACGGAACGCCCTCAACCCCTTGTTTCTTTAATTCTTCTTCAAAGGCTCTGCCACGTTCTAAAAGCATATCTCTATAAAGCTCTCTCTCATGGTCTACACTTTTACATAGTTCTTCATCATCATGAATAATTTCAATTAAAGCTTGAGCAGCTCTAACTCCATTTGACCAAGAGCCTCTACACGAAAACTCACAAACAGATTGAAACTCATCTGCAATAGCCTCCGTCTTTGCCATACAAATCATTGCACCACATCTCATGCCATATAATGTATATGTCTTGGATGCACTATATGCAATAATCGGAAGGATATTTTCATTAAGATCTTCAAGCTTAGGCAAGAAACTTCTGTATTCTTCAGGATCTCCTGCAAAATCAACATAGGCCGTATCAACTAACAGAGCAATCTTAGTATCCTTTAGCTTTTCATCATTAAGAACACCAATAACTCCATCCCAATCTTTGTCAGTCAGTGAATATCCAGTCGGATTATGTGCTGGTGTATTTAATAAAATCACCAACTGCCCTTGCCCTAAAGCAAGCTCATTAACTTTATTAGCAAAAGCTTCAATATTGAATTTACCTTCGCCATCAAAAAGCTCATAAGTGTCAATGTTTCTTGAAATTTCCTGACATATTGTGCTGTAAGGTCCCCAGTACCAGTCAGAAGTCAAAACTTTGTCTCCAATTTTAGAGTAATTTGCAATTGTATTTCTTATAGCGCCTGTTCCACCTGGAGTATAAACAGTCTTTACAAATCTGTTTGTTTTAAATTCCCCAAAAGCGGCCTTCTCTACCGCTGCTTTGAATCCCGGTGTACCAGCTATTGGTGCATACTCTGCATAATCTTCAAGGGTTAAACGTTTAAGCCCTTCACCAACAGATTTTAATACAACTAAGTTACCTTCATCATCAAGCAAAGCCCCTATGGTTGCATTAATTACAGAACCCTTACCTTCTTCTTCTATTTTCTTTTTTGCTCTACCATTTAGTGCAAAAATTTTATCTTCTTTAGGAATTACTCTACCATTTTGCTGTGCAATAATAAAATCAAACATTTCACTTCCTCCTATACTCTAATTTTTACATAATTTATATTCTTACCTCTACCAGAAAACTTTTCTTCGTACTCTGTCATAAATTCCTTACTAATATAATTCGATTTATGAAGATCCGTTGTGCTTTCTAGGACAGAAAGCCCCAAAGCTTCTATTTCTTCCAACGTAAACTCATAAAGCCCGTCGTTATCGGTCTTAATTTCGATAAACCCACCATCTTTAATTACCTTGGCGTATTTTTTCAAAAAATCTCTATGTGTCAATCGTCTCTTTGCATGACGTGCCTTTGGCCATGGATCACTAAAGTTTAAATAAATCCCAGCCAACTCTCCATCAGCAAAGTAATCGCAAATGTCTATCATATAAACGCTCAAAAATCCCAGATTTTTAAGTGATAGTTCCTCAGCCTTATCCATCGCCCTAACAATTACACTCTCCTGACCTTCTAGGGCAAGATAGTTTTCTTCACTGTTTTCAATAGCATGTTTAACTATAAACTGTCCCTTGCCACAACCTATTTCTAAATATATATTGCCTTCTCTTTCAAAAAAATCATTCCATTTACCTTTGTTTTGTTCTGGTTCTTCTATAATCCAGTGTCCAACTCTCTCTAATCTCTCATCAAGGTCTTTTAACTTTCTTTGCCTCATTTCAAAAACGCCTCATACTTTCCTAATAACTTCATTAGTGGATAGCCAATAGCATAACATGCTATAAGTTCTCCTATTGCAACCCATCCCATACATGCAAATAGGCTCATTGGAACACCATATGCAAAATACAAAACTGAACCCACAACTCCACCATTTAAAACTACTGGTGCTAGCGGTGCAAGTAGTGGTTTATTCCTAAGTTTATATGTAATAAACGCCGCAACCACTGTCGCCAGGCTTCCAAATACTACATCTATCACTCCATTGCCGCCAAAAACATTAGCGATTACGCACCCAACAAATAGTCCTGGTATACTTGCCGAAGTAAACACCGGCAAAATTGTTAAAGCTTCTGAAACTCTAACTTGCATAGGGCCATAACTAATAGGTGCAAGAATGATAGTTAAAACAGCGTAAATGGCTGCAATAATACCTGCTTGTACAATGTATTTAACATTTGTTTTTAATTTCATTTATAAATCCTCATCAATACTACTATTCCTCCAAATAAAATTATCAAAACGGAAAAAATAATATCACGTCTTTGAAATTTCATTCCATTCATCCTTGTTCTGTTTTCCCCACCGCAATAGCACCTAGCTTCCATTGCCATTGCCATTTCTTGTGCAATTCTAAAGGCACTTATAAATAAAGGCACCAATATTGGAATTAATTGCTTCGCTCTGTTAAAAATATTTCCAGTTTCAAAGTCAGCACCTCGTGCTTGCTGAGCTTTCATAATCTTGTCCGTCTCCTCAAGCAATGTTGGTATGAACCTTAACGCAATAGTCATCATCATTGCAACCTCATGAGCTGGAAATCCTAATTTACCTAACGGTTTTAATAGGTACTCAATCCCATCCGTCAAGCTAATTGGCGTTGTAGTCAACGTCAATAATGACGAACCTATTATTAGTAGCACCAATCTAATGGCCATAAAAATGGCTCTATAAAGACCTTCTGCTGTAATCTTAAAAATCCAAAAAGTAGCAATAATTTTTCCATCCATCATAAACATATTAAGTATGAATGTAAATATTATAATAAAGAATATAGGCTTTAACCCTTTTAATATAAAACTTATTGGAACTTTGGATATATATACTGCTAACAAAACTGCCGCTCCAGCAAAAGCAAAGCCATAGAAATTATCTACAATAAAAAGCGCTACTATATAAACCATTGTGGCAATTATCTTAATTCTCGCATCTAGCTTATGTACAATAGATTTCCCTGGATAATATTGGCCCAGTGTAATGTCTCTAATCATTAACACTCACCTCCTCAAGATCTCTTAGGATATCCTCAAATATATCGTCTATTTCAAAACTTGTTTCATCAAGATTAAATCCACCTTTATTAAGTGCTCTCGCCAGTTGCGTTACATCAGGTAACCCCAATCCGATTTTTTGTAGCAATGCTCCCTGAGCAAAAACTTCTTTTGGAGTTCCATTCATAATTAATTTGCCCCCGTCCATTACAAGGACTTTGTCCGACAACTTTGCCACATCATTCATATTATGTGAAACAAAAATTATAATGTTCCCTTCTTTTTTATGAATTTCTTTGATCATCTCCAAAATATCTTGATGCGCCTTTGGATCAAGTCCAGCTGTTGGCTCATCTAAAATCAAGACCTCCGGTTTCATAGCAATAACCCCTGCTATTGCAACTCTTCGTTTTTGTCCTCCCGAAAGGTCAAATGGTGATCTATCCTTTATTTCTTCATAGTCCAGTTTAACAAGCTCTATAGCCTCTTTAACTCGTCTATTAATTTCTTCCTCATCTAGTCCCAAATTTTTCGGTCCAAAAGCTACGTCTTTCGCTACTGTTTCTTCAAAGAGTTGATACTCTGGATATTGAAATACCAACCCAATCTTCCTTCTAATTTCAAGCATAGAAACTTTTGGCTCAGTTATATCTGTTCCATTAATTACAATATTCCCCGATGTAACCTTTAAGAGCCCATTCAAATGTTGAACTAATGTAGATTTGCCAGAGCCTGTGTGCCCTATTATACCTACAAACTCTCCATCATTCGCTTCAAAGCTGACATCATCCAGTGCTACAGTCTCCTGTGGTAACCCAGGACTATATATATGAGATATTTTTTTTACTTGTATTGACATAAATATTCTACCATCTTTTCTGTATTAATTATATTTTTAGGAACGTCGATTCCGTTTTTTCTCAACTTATTTGCCAAAACAACTGCTAATGGTATATCCAAATTCATAGATTTTAATTCTTCTTCGTTTTCAAAAATCTCACCTGGCGTTCCATCCATTTTAACTAATCCGTTATCCATAATTACAATTCTATCCGCTCTTGCAGCTTCTTCCATAAAGTGTGTAATCAAAACAACTGTGATTCCCTCACCATTAAGTTGCTCTATTATATTCATTACTTCTTGTCTACCCAAAGGATCAAGCATAGCTGTAGGTTCATCAAAAACAATACACTCTGGTTTCATAGCTACAACTCCTGCAATTGCAATACGTTGTTTTTGTCCACCAGAAAGTAGATGGGGGCCTTTTTCCTTGTAGTCTCCCATATGAACTGCTTCTAGTGCCTGATCAACTCTAAGTCGAATAATCTTAGGATCAATGCCCAGGTTCTCAGGTCCAAACGCCACGTCATCTTCAACTATTGATGACACTATTTGATTATCTGGATTCTGAAAAACCATGCCGGCACTCTGCCTAATATCCCATAAATGCTTTTCATCTTTTGTATCATAGCCTTTAACCCATACAGTTCCTGCTGTTGGTAATAAAAGAGCATTCACGTTTTTGGCCAAAGTGGATTTACCTGAACCGTTTCGACCTATAATCGCTACAAAACTACCCTTTTTTATCTCAATATCCACACCATCAATTACATTAATTGCTGGCATATCTTCTGACGGCGGGTAGGCAAATATTAAATTTTCCATCTTTATTATATTTTCCATTTATCTGCCTTTCTTTTGCAAACACACTGTAACATTATACACTAATATTATAATATTCGCAAATCCTTGCTCTTAATTCATCAATATCAACTTGCCCACTAGCTGTGGTTTCTCTAAGACTCCCAAAGGTTAAAAAAGGAATATATTCACCTTCTCCAATTCTACTTTGAACCCCATCTTTGCCCATTGCTATTAATATTTCAATCCCCTCTCTTTTTGTTTCATCCTTATTACAAAAATATTTTTTTGTTAAATTCTTATATGATGTTATATCCAATGTTATTGCAAATTTCAAAACCTGAGGATTGTATGCCCTCAATTTTTCCAAAGTCGCCATTGCTTCATCAACACTAGCTCCGGTTTCAAATATATGGTGTGAGCTTATCACCTTAAATCCTGCTTCATTGGCCCTATCTTTGAGTTCCATAAAAACCTTGTCATCATTAATTGTTGACGGCTCCACATCTATAAATCCGCCATTATTCCCACAGTTTGATATAATACTATTTATTATTCCTATATATTCTTGCCTTGTATGTCTCTGCTTGCCACCTTGATTGTAACTCCTGAATGTATAAATCAAGGGTTTATTCCATACTTTGTTTAAAACCATTGAAGTTTCATATAGCTTTTCTATGTCATCAAAATAATCTATTCGCCATTCCAATACATCACAATGCTTTTGTTTTGCTAACTCAATTTCAGATATTAACAGCTCACAAGTATTGCCACAAATCGGTGCACAAATATTTGGTATCATTTTTTTGTTCCAATTATCATACAACTCTATCTCTCTCATTGTCTCCCCACCTTTTTATCTTAGTACTAAATCTTACACCATAAAAAGTACAATTGCAAATATTAAATTCCATCTCCCCTATTATTTAGTTATTTAATATTACAAAAAGAGGACGATAATTCGTCCTCTTTTAATTAAGCTTGTAGCTCTATTGATTTAATTATTCAATAATTTCAGATACTACGCCAGAACCTACTGTTCTTCCGCCTTCTCTGATAGCAAATCTTAGACCTTCTTCAATAGCAATCTGAGTAATTAGCTCGATTTCCATTGTGATGTTATCTCCAGGCATACACATTTCTGTTCCTTCTGGTAGGCTTAGATCTCCTGTTACGTCTGTTGTTCTGAAGTAGAACTGTGGTCTGTATCCGTTGAAGAATGGTGTATGTCTTCCGCCTTCTTCTTTCTTTAGTACGTATACTTCGCCTTTGAATTTTGTATGTGGGTGAATTGTTCCTGGTGCTGCTAGAACCTGTCCTCTTTCGATTTCATCTCTCTGGATACCTCTTAGAAGTGCTCCGATGTTATCTCCTGTCTGTGCTTCGTCTAGAAGTTTTCTGAACATTTCAATTCCTGTTACAACTAATTTTCTCTTTTCTTCTGAAAGTCCGATTAGTTCAACTTCTTCACCTACTTTTAGTACTCCTCTTTCAACTCTACCTGTTGCTACTGTTCCTCTACCTGTGATTGAGAATACGTCTTCTACTGGCATGATGAATGGTTTGTCATTGTCTCTTTCTGGTTCTGGAATGTAAGTGTCAATCTGTTCGAATAGTTCGATGATTTTGTCGCCCCATTCGCTTTCTGGATTTTCTAATGCTCTTAGCGCTGATCCTTTGATGATTGGTGTGTCATCGCCTGGGAAGTCATATTCGCTTAGTAGTTCTCTTACTTCCATTTCTACTAATTCTAGTAGTTCTTCGTCATCTACCATATCGCATTTGTTTAAGAATACTACGATGTATGGTACCCCTACCTGTCTTGATAGTAGGATATGTTCTCTTGTCTGTGGCATTGGACCATCTGTAGCTGCTACTACTAGGATAGCTCCATCCATCTGTGCTGCTCCTGTGATCATGTTCTTTACATAGTCAGCATGTCCTGGACAGTCTACGTGAGCATAGTGTCTGTTAGGTGTTTCGTACTCAACGTGTGCTGTTGCGATTGTGATACCTCTTTCTTTTTCTTCTGGTGCTTTGTCGATCTGGTCGAATGCTACCTTTTCTCCAAGCTGGTATCTCTGCTGTAATGTTGTTGTGATTGCAGCTGTAAGAGTTGTCTTACCATGGTCTACGTGACCGATTGTTCCGATGTTAACATGCGGTTTTGTTCTCTCAAATTTTGCTTTTGCCATTTTAATTTCCTCCTATTAAGGTTTATTTGTTAATTTTTTCAACTAAACTATCTGGTAGTTTCTCAAAGTGTGAGAATTGCATTACATAAACTCCACGACCCTGAGTTTTTGAACGTAGGTCTGTTGCATATCCGAACATTTCAGATAAAGGAACAAGTCCTCTAACAGCAACTGCGCCACTGTTCATATCAGATCCTTCGATTCTACCTCTTCTACCACTAATATCTCCAATTACATCGCCCATGTAGTCTTCCGGTACAGTAACTTCAACTTTGAAGATAGGTTCAAGTAGAACAGCTTTTGCTTTTTTGCATGCTTCTCTGAATGCCATAGAAGCTGCGATTTTAAATGCCATTTCAGATGAGTCAACTTCATGGTATGAACCGTCATAAAGTTCAACACCAACGTCAACTACCTGGTATCCAGCAACAGGACCAGTTTCCATAGCTTCTTTGATTCCGTCTTCAATCTTAGAGATGTATTCCTTAGGAATTGCACCACCAACGATTGCGTTCTTGAATTCAAAGCCTTCTCCTGGCTCTCTTGGGTAAACTCTGATCTTAACGTGACCGTACTGACCATGTCCACCTGACTGTTTTGCGTATTTGTGATCAACATCAGCTCTTTCAGAAATTGTTTCTTTGTAAGAAACCTGAGGTTTACCAACGTTAGCTTCTACTTTGAATTCTCTAAGTAGTCTGTCAACGATGATTTCTAGATGTAGTTCACCCATTCCAGCAATAATAGTCTGTCCTGTGTCTTCGTTTGTATAAGTTTTGAATGTTGGATCTTCTTCAGCTAGTTTAGCTAACGCAATACCCATCTTTTCCTGACCAGCTTTTGTTTTTGGCTCAATAGCAATTTCAATTACTGGATCTGGGAATTCCATTGATTCAAGAATGATTTCTGCTTTGTCATCACAAAGAGTATCTCCTGTAGTTGTATCCTTTAGACCTACTGCTGCTGCAATATCTCCTGAGTATACTTCTTCAATTTCTTCTCTCTTGTTTGCGTGCATCTGAAGAATTCTTCCGATTCTTTCTTTTTTGCCTTTTGTTGAGTTGTAAACATAAGAACCTGACTTTAGAGTACCTGAGTAAACTCTAAAGAAAGCTAGTTTACCAACAAACGGGTCAGCCATGATTTTGAAAGCAAGTGCTGAGAAAGGACCATTATCATCTGCTGGTCTTTCATCTTCAATACCTTCATCTCCTGGAAGAACACCCTTAATAGGTGGAATGTCTAGTGGTGATGGCATGAATGCAAGTACTGCATCAAGCATCATCTGAACACCCTTGTTCTTGTATGCTGATCCACATGTTACAGGAACCATTTGTCCTGCAATTGTCATTTTTCTAATTGTTGTAATGATTTCTTTTTTAGTTAGCTCTTCGCCTTCTAAGAATTTCATCATTAATTCTTCGTCAGTTTCAGCAACAGATTCTACTAATTTTTCTCTCCATTCCTGAGCAACTTCCATTAATTCTTCTGGAATATCTACAATGTCGAACTCTTTTCCAAGATCGTCCTTGTAAACCTCTGCCTTCATTTCAATAAGGTCAATAATACCAATGAAATCTTCCTCAGCACCAATTGGTAGCTGGATAGGTACAGCGTTAGCTTTTAGTCTATCTCTAACCATACCTACAACTCTATAAAAGTCAGCACCCATGATATCCATTTTGTTAACGAAAATCATTCTTGGTACTCCATACTTTTCAGCCTGTCTCCATACAGTTTCAGACTGTGGTTCTACCCCACCTTTAGCGCAAAGTACTGTTACAGCACCGTCTAGTACACGAAGTGATCTTTCTACTTCTACAGTAAAGTCCACGTGTCCTGGTGTGTCGATAATATTAATTCTAGTATCTTTCCACTGTGCTGTAGTAGCAGCAGAGGTGATTGTGATCCCACGTTCCTGTTCCTGTTCCATCCAGTCCATAGTAGCTCCACCGTCATGTGTTTCTCCAATCTTGTGAGTTCTACCTGTATAGAATAAAATTCGTTCTGTTGTTGTTGTTTTACCAGCATCAATATGTGCCATGATACCGATATTTCTTGTTTTTTCTAACGAAAACTGTCTTGGCATCTTACTACCTCCCTTCTGCTTTCTTTAGTATTACCATCTATAGTGAGCAAATGCTTTATTAGCTTCTGCCATCTTATGTGTATCTTCTTTCTTCTTAACTGATGCTCCTGTATTGTTTGATGCGTCAATTAATTCTTTTGCAAGTCTTTCACACATAGTTTTTTCGCCTCTAGCTCTTGTGTACTTTGTAAGCCATCTTAGACCTAAAGTCTGTTTTCTATCTGCTCTAACTTCGATTGGAACCTGGTAGTTTGCACCACCTACACGTCTAGCTTTAACTTCTAAAACTGGCATGATATTGTTCATTGCTTTTTCAAATACTTCTAAAGCGTCTTCCCCTGTAATTTCGTTTATTTTGTTGAATGCATCATAAACGATAGCCTGGGCTGTTCCTTTTTTTCCGTCCAACATAACACTGTTGATTAGTTTTGCAACTACAACACTTCCGTATACTGGATCTGGAAGAACTTCACGCTTAGGTACGTTTCCTTTTCTTGGCACGTCTCTTCCCTCCTTGCCTAATGCTTTCGGTACTCGAGAACTTTTAACCAGTAAAATACTGTGGTTTCCCAATTGATAAAAGCCCCCGTGGCGCTCGATAAATATATCTATATATCAAGGGCACTAATAATTTCCCGAGTTTAACTTATTTTTTTGGTCTCTTTGCTCCGTATTTAGAACGAGACTGTAATCTGTTTGCTACACCTGATGCGTCAAGTGTTCCTCTAACGATATGGTATCTTACCCCTGGAAGGTCTTTTACTCTACCGCCTCTGATAAGTACAACACTATGTTCTTGTAGGTTGTGTCCAATACCAGGGATGTAAGCAGTAACTTCAATACCGTTTGTTAGACGTACTCTTGCTACCTTTCTAAGAGCTGAGTTTGGCTTCTTAGGTGTAACTGTTTTTACTGATGTGCATACGCCTCTCTTCTGTGGTGAGTTAGTCTCTGTAGCAACTCTTCTGATTGTATTCATACTTCTTCCTAGAGCTGGTGAGTTTGACTTCTTCACGCTGCTTGTTCTGCCTTGACGTACTAATTGGTTAATTGTAGGCATTCTATTTCTCCTTTCTCCTGCAATTCAGGTAATTTATTTATTTTAAACCAACAAAGGTCTAAACCATCGATTAGTCTATCACAAATTACCCTGTGATGTCAATATTATTCTTGAATTTCGATTCCTTCATCGCTAACAAGGATTACTGGTTCTTGCTCAATCTTTGGAATCACATCTTCTTCTATATCTTCGGCTTCTTCCTGATTCCAGTTTTCCATGAACTCTGTATTAACGCCGTAATCAACGCTAATATTTCTGTACTTAGAAATACCTGTTCCAGCAGGAATAAGTTTACCAATGATAACATTTTCTTTAAGTCCTTGCAACGTATCGTTTTTACCTTTAATCGCTGCATCTGTTAGAACTCTTGTTGTTTCCTGGAAAGATGCTGCTGATAAGAATGAGTTAGTCGCAAGAGATGCTTTAGTAATACCTAATAGCTGTCTTCTTCCTGTTGCTATCACACCGTCTTCAGCAATTGCTTTTTGATTTGCTTCTTCTAGTTCAAACTTGCTATAAAGTCCTCCTGGAAGTAAGTCTGTATCTCCAGCATCTTCAATCTTAACTTTTGAAAGCATCTGGCTAACGATAACTTCAACGTGCTTGTCGTTGATATCTACACCCTGAAGTTTGTATACTCTCTGTACTTCTTTTAGTAGGTACTGGTATACACCTTCAACGCCTCTAAGTCTTAGCATATCATGTGGGTTAAGTGGTCCACGAGTGATTCCATCACCAGCAGATACAAAATCACCTTCTGATACATTTATTCTAGCCCCGTATGGAACTGTGTAAATATGTTCTTCTTCTCCTCTAACAACAACCTCTGTCTTGTTGTCCTTAGTTGGTGTTACAGAAATTACAGTACCATCTGCTTCGCATATTTCAGCAAGCCCCTTAGGTTTTCTTGCTTCAAATAGCTCTTCTACTCTTGGTAGACCCTGTGTAATGTCGGCACCGGCAACTCCTCCTGTATGGAAGGTTCTCATTGTAAGCTGTGTTCCAGGTTCACCGATTGACTGAGCCGCTGTAATACCAACTGACTCACCAATGTTTACCCCTTCACCTGTTGCTAGGTTTCTACCGTAGCACTTAGCACAGATTCCTGTCTTGCTCTTACATGTCATTGCTGATCTAATTGCAACAGCAGTAATTCCTGCATCATCAATAGCATCTGCAATAGCTTCTGTTATTTCCTGTCCCTGGTGACAAATTAATTCGCCAGTTTTTGGATTAACAATATCTAGTAAAGAAATACGTCCAATAATTCTTAGTCTTAATTCTTCAATTACTTCCTTACCGTCAGTAAATGCTCTAACTTCGATACCTTCATCTGTTCCACAGTCATTATCGTTTACGATAACGTTATGAGAAACGTCTACAAGTCTTCTTGTCAAGTATCCTGAGTCGGCTGTTCTAAGAGCAGTATCGGCAAGACCTTTTCTAGCTCCATTAGTTGAAATAAAGTATTCCAGTACAGATAGCCCTTCACGGAAGTTAGCTTTGATAGGAATTTCGATAGTTTTACCTGTCGCATTAGCCATAAGTCCACGCATTCCTCCTACCTGAGAAATCTGCTTTTTACTACCTCTGGCTCCAGAGTTCGCCATGATGAACAAGTTGTTTAATGATCCTAATGAATCCATTAGCGCATCTGCAACTTTTTCTGTTGTCTTACTCCAAATGCTACAAACTTTTTCGTATCTTTCTTTTTCTGATACAAGTCCTCTTCTGTAAGCATTGTCATATTTATCTACTTCTGCCTGAGAAGCATCAATAATTTCGTGTTTTTCTTTTGGAATTTCCATGTCTGAGATACTAATTGTAATAGCACCCTTTGTAGAATAGTGGAATCCCATATCTTTAATTGAGTCAAGCATTATTGCTGTTCCAGTGTTCCCATGAACTCTGTAGCATTTATCAATAATTTTACCTAATCTCTTTTTATCACATAAGAAATTAATTTCCAGTGAATATGGATCTTTTGTTCTATCTTCGATAAAACCTAAGTCCTGTGGAATTTTTTGGTTGAAGATAAATCTTCCTACTGTTGATTCTACAAGTTTACCACGTTTATCGTTTTCGCCAGCATATCTTCTAACCTTAACTTTTGCATGAAGTCCAACAGCTTTATTCTGATAAGCCATCATCATTTCATCAAAGTCTGCAAATATTTTGCCATCACCTTTGTCGGCAGCAGTACTTCTGTCTTCTGTGCCTTCATGTGTTAGATAGTAACTTCCAAGAATCATATCCTGTGTAGGTGTTGTAATTGGAGATCCATCCTTTGGTGCCAAAATATTGTTAACAGAAAGCATTAAGAATCTAGCTTCTGCCTGAGCCTCTACAGAAAGTGGTACGTGTACCGCCATCTGGTCTCCGTCAAAGTCGGCATTGAAGGCTGTACAAACTAGTGGGTGAAGTTTAATAGCTTTACCCTCTACTAATACTGGTTCAAATGCCTGGATACCTAATCTATGAAGAGTAGGGGCACGGTTAAGCATTACTGGATGCTCACGAATTACTTCATCAAGTACATCCCATACCTGTGTTTCAACACGCTCAACCATTTTCTTTGCTTTTTTAATATTATGTGCATCGCCATTTTCTACAAGCTTTTTCATTATGAAAGGCTTGAATAATTCAAGCGCCATCTTTTTTGGAAGTCCGCACTGCCAAAATCTTAGTTCTGGTCCTACAACGATTACAGAACGTCCAGAGTAGTCAACACGCTTACCTAGCAAGTTCTGTCTAAATCTACCCTGTTTACCTTTTAGCATATCTGAAAGTGATTTAAGAGGTCTTGACCCTGGTCCTGTTACCGGTCTTCCTCTTCTACCATTGTCGATTAAAGCATCTACTGCTTCTTGAAGCATTCTCTTTTCATTTCTAACGATAATGTCTGGTGCTCCAAGTTCAAGTAATCTCTTTAATCTCTTGTTTCTGTTAATTACTCTTCTGTATAAGTCATTTAAGTCTGATGTAGCAAATCTGCCACCATCAAGCTGTACCATAGGTCTTAAATCTGGTGGAATTACTGGAACTACTTCTAGTACCATCCACTCAGGTCTGTTCCCTGAAAGTCTTAAAGCCTCAACGACTTCAAGTCTTCTAACAACCTTTATCTTTTTTTGTCCTGATGCAGTTTTTAGAATTTCTCTAAGTTCTAAAGCCAATGCTTCAAGATCTATGTCTGATAAAAGCTGTCTTACAGCTTCTGCACCAATGCTAGCTTTGAATTCATCGCCCCACTGGTCTTTTGCATCTCTATATTGCTGTTCATTAATAATTTCCTTGTACATAAATCCAGATTCACCTGGTTCTGTTACAACGTATGACGCAAAATAAAGTATTTTTTCAAGATTTCTTGGTGTCATATCAAGGATAAGTCCCATTCTTGACGGAATTCCTTTGAAGTACCAAATATGAGATACTGGAGCAGCAAGTTCAATGTGCCCCATTCTCTCTCTTCTAACTTTTGCTTTAGTTACTTCTACTCCACACTTGTCACATACAATACCTTTGAATCTAATTCTCTTGTATTTTCCGCAGTGACACTCCCAGTCTTTTTGTGGTCCAAAAATTCTTTCACAGAATAGACCTTCTGGTTCTGGTTTAAGTGTTCTGTAGTTAATTGTTTCTGGCTCTGTTACTTCGCCATGCGACCAACTTAGAATTTTTTCCGTAGAGGCCAAACCAATCTGCAATGATTCAAAATTATTTAATTCGTAATTGTTATTTTCACCCATAATCATTTGTCCTCCTTATTCTTCATCTTCGTCAAATGTCACAATATCTAACTCATCAATTATGTTTTCACCAATTTCTTCTGGAATTAAGATTTCCTCTACCTTTTCGATAGTTTCAACACTAACTCCGTCTTCAATTTCTGATGATTCTCTAATGTGAATTTCCTCAGCATCTGCTGTTAAAACCTTTACGTCAAGGCCTAAACTCTGCATTTCTTTAATTAGAACTTTGAAAGATTCAGGAATGCCTGGTTCAGGAATGTTTTCACCCTTAACGATTGCTTCATATGTTTCAACACGTCCAACAATATCGTCAGACTTAACTGTTAAAATTTCCTGTAGTGTGTATGCTGCTCCATAAGCTTCTAGCGCCCATACTTCCATCTCTCCAAAACGCTGTCCACCGAATTGCGCTTTACCGCCAAGTGGCTGCTGTGTTACTAGAGAGTAAGGTCCAATACTTCTAGCATGGATTTTGTCGTCTACCAAGTGATGAAGTTTAAGCATATACATGTATCCAACTGTTACAGGGTTATCAAAATGCTCCCCTGAACGTCCGTCTCTAAGGTTTAGCTTACCTGTTTCGCTGTATCCACATTCTTTTAATAGATCAATAATATCATTTTCGTTTGCTCCATCAAATACTGGAGTAGCAATGTGCCAACCCTTAGTCTTTGCTGCAAGTCCTAAATGAACTTCTAATACCTGTCCAACGTTCATACGAGAAGGTACCCCTAGTGGGTTAAGCATTACCTGTAAAGGTTGTCCGCTTTCCATAAATGGCATATCTTCTTCTGGTAAAATTCTTGAGATTACACCCTTGTTACCATGTCTTCCGGCCATTTTATCTCCAACGCTGATTTTTCTCTTAGTGGCAACATAACATCTAACGACTTTGTTTACACCTGGAGGTAATTCATCTTTGTCTTCTCTATTAAATTCTTTTACGTCTACAACGATACCAGTTTCGCCATGAGGCATTGTTAAAGATGTATCTCTAACTTCTTTTGCCTTTTCACCGAAGATGGCTCTTAGTAGTCTTTCTTCTGCTGTTAGCTCAGTTTCACCCTTTGGTGTAACCTTTCCAACTAGAATATCTTTTGAAGAAACTTCTGCACCAATTCTAATGATACCGCATTCGTCTAAGTCCCTTAGAGCTTCTTCACTTACGTTTGGAATATCTCTTGTGATTTCTTCTGGTCCTAATTTAGTATCTCTAGCTTCTGCTTCGTATTCTTCTATATGAAGTGATGTAAGTACATCATCCATGATTAGTCTTTCGTTTAGGATGATAGCATCCTCGTAGTTGTAACCTTCCCAAGTCATGAATCCGATAAGTAGGTTCTTACCTAGTGCAACTTCTCCATTATCTGTTGAAGGTCCATCAGCTAAAACTTCTTCAGCTTCTACATGTTCCCCATTAAATACAATAGGTCTTTGGTTAATACAAGTTCCTTGGTTTGAACGTTTGAATTTAAGTAGCTTGTACTCATCAACACCTTCCCCATCATCTCTTGTAACTTTAATAACATTTGCATCAACATATTCAACAATACCAGGGTTTTCAGCAAGTATTACAACTCCTGAGTCCTTAGCAGCTCTATGTTCCATACCTGTACCAACAACTGGTGCTTCTGCAACTAGCAGAGGTACTGCCTGTCTCTGCATGTTAGCTCCCATCAAGGCTCTGTTAGCGTCATCGTTTTCTAAGAAAGGAATCATCGCTGTAGCAACAGATACTACCTGCTTTGGAGATACGTCCATGTAGTCAATTTCGTCTCTTGGCACAAGGTCAACCTCTCCGCCAAGTCCTCTAGCTGCAACCTTCAGATTGACAAAATGCCCGTCTGCATCGATTGGCTCGTTGGCCTGAGCAACTATCATTCTTTCCTCGTCGTCTGCGCTCAAATATCTAATTTCAGGGCTTACAACGCCATCTTTAACAATTCTATATGGTGTTTCAATAAAACCATAGTCATTAATAATACCATAAGTAGTAAGCGAACCAATAAGTCCAATGTTTGGTCCTTCTGGAGTTTCAATTGGGCACATTCTACCATAGTGAGAATAGTGTACATCTCTAACTTCGAATCCTGCTCTCTCTCTTGAAAGTCCGCCAGGCCCAAGTGCAGATAGTCTTCTCTTGTGTGTAAGTTCTGCAAGTGGGTTGTTTTGGTCCATGAACTGTGAAAGCTGTGAACTACCAAAGAATTCTTTAATAGCTGCAGTTACAGGTCTAATGTTAATTAGAGCTTGTGGAGTTGTTACTTCAATGTCCTGAATTGTCATTCTCTCTTTTACAACTCTTTCCATTCTTGCAAGACCAATTCTAAATTGATTCTGTAAAAGTTCTCCAACAGTTCTTAACCTTCTGTTTCCTAAATGGTCGATATCGTCAGTTTTACCAATACCATAGTTTAGGTTTAATAGGTAACTTACTGTTGCAATAATATCGTCAATGATAATATGTTTAGGAGAAAGATCATTCTTTCTAGCCAAAAGAAGTTCTTTTAGCATATCTTCCTCTTGTTCGCTTTCCAAAATATCCATTAATACTGGGTAGTAAACTTTTTCTGGCATTCTTAATTCTGTCACATCAAAAGATACATAATCAGTTAATGCAACAAAGTTATTACCAATTATCTTAGTTATCTTTTCACGACTTTCATCAACAAATGCTTTTGCCTCTTTTACACCAGCATTTTCAATTTCATGTGCTCTTTGTAGTGAAATTATTTCGCCTAATTCAGCCATAATTTCACCAGTATTAGGATCTACAATATCTTCAGCTAAAATAACACCTTCAAGTCTATTAGCTAATCCTAATTTTTTGTTATATTTATATCTACCAACTTTTGAGATGTCATATCTCTTTGGATCAAAGAACAAAGAATTAATAAGTGAATGCGCACTTTCTTCTGTTGGCGGTTCACCTGGTCTTAATTTTTTGTATATTTCTTTTAGTCCATCAACACCTGTTTCAGTTGTGTCTTTTTCTAATGTTTTTATTAATCTTTCATCTGCCCCAAACAAGCTAATAATGTCTTGGTTTGTTTCAAGTCTTAAACCAGGATTATTATTAAATCTTTCTTGTTCATTTTTAATGAAAACATCCATTGCTCTTAATAGAACTGTAATAGGCTGTTTTCTTGTTCTGTCTACTCTAACAGAAAGAATTTCATTTGCATCTGTTTCATATTCTAGCCAAGCTCCCCTGTTTGGAATAACAGTAGTTGAATACATTCCTCTACCTGACTTGTCTATTTCTTTATCGTAGTATGGTCCTGGCGAACGAACTAGCTGTGTAACAACAACTCTCTCTGCTCCATTGTACACAAAAGTACCCTGCTTAGTCATAAGAGGGAAATCGCCCATAAATACTTCTTGTTCCTTAACTTCACCAGTCTGATTTGTAATAAGTCTTACTTTAACTTTAAGAGGGGCTGCATAAGTTGCATCCCTTTCCTTACATGTTTCCTGGTCGTATTTAGGAGGATCACTTAGGGAATAGTCTACAAATTCTAAAACTAAGTTTCCTGCGTAATCTTGTATTGGTGAAATATCTTCAAATACTTCACGCAAGCCTTCTTCTATGAACCAGTCATAGGATTTTGTCTGAATTTGAATCAGGTTTGGCATCTCTGCTACTTCATTAATTTTTGAAAACGTCTGACGCTCTTTTCTACCTAATTTAATTGGCTTTGGCATAATCATCACTCCTTATATACTTTATCATCTCATTTGCGTGGCAGTCTATTATAATATCATACATGTGTCAATCAGTCAATACTTTTCACGTTTTTTTATCATAGTTAAAAAAAGCCGGCATCTTAACGACACCGGCTTCGTTCTTTAGTAGTATTAAACTATTTAAGTTCGATTACTGCTCCAACTTCTTCTAGCTGGCTCTTGATTGCTTCTGCTTCTGCTTTATCAACATCTTCTTTGATGTTAGCTGGAGCGCCATCAACGATTTCTTTTGCTTCTTTAAGTCCAAGACCTGTAAGTTCTCTTACAACCTTGATTACCTTAATTTTTTCGCTTCCTACTTCTTTAAGAACTACTGTGAATTCAGTCTGTTCTTCTTCAGCAGCACCTGCTGCTGCACCTGCAACTGCAACTGGTGCTGCTGCTGATACTCCAAATTCTTCTTCACAAGCTTCAACTAATTCATTTAGTTCAAGTACTGTCATAGCTTTTATAGCTTCAATGATCTGATCTTTATTCATTTTATTTTCTCCTTATAATTATTTTTAAATTAATTTATTTTAACTTTATTTTTTGCTGAATTTACGCTTCGTTTTTTGCTTCTGCAATAGCTGCAAATGTACGTACAGCTTTTGATACTGGTGACTGAATGCTTCCCATGAACTTAGCAATAAGTTCTTCTCTACCTGGGATGTTAGCTAATTTTTCAACACCTGCTGCATCATAGAATGTTCCTTCTACAACTGCTGCCTTGAATGCCATCTTTTTGTATTCTTTAATAGCATTGTTTAAAACTCTAGCTGGAGCTGTTACATCATCGTAACTTAGGGCAAATGCACTTGGTCCTTCAAGAACTTCTCCTAATGGTTCAAATTCTGTCCCCTCAATAGCTCTCTTAACAAGAGTATTCTTGTAAACTGTATAGTCAACATCTGCTGCACGAAGGCTCTTTCTCATTGCATCAGCTTCTGATACTTTGATTCCGATGTAATCAATTACAACTGCTGATTTAGCTCTTGATAATTTTTCTTTAATTTCATCAATAACAAGCTGTTTCTGTTGTTGCGCTTTTTTGATTTCGCTCATCTTGTTTTTCTCCTTTCCGACCGGCCCGTAACCAAGTCTTATATGGTACTCCATAAAAAATCTCGCCCATCATAGACAGGCGAGGTCAATATTCTTATATTGTACCTCGGCGGGTAATTAAGCTTTCGCTCCCGCTGTCTACGGTTAATTTTCAATTTTATTTACTATCAATTAGCCAATTTTTGCTGCATTAACTTTAACGCCAGGTCCCATTGATGAAGCAACATTTACGCTTCTTAGGTACTGTCCTTTTGCTGCAGCTGGTTTAGCTTTTACAATTGCATCTAATAATGCATTGAAGTTATCATCAAGCTTATCTGCTCCAAATGAAACTTTACCGATTGCTGCATGGATAATGTTTGCTTTGTCTAAACGATATTCTACTTTACCTGCTTTAATATCAGCAAGTGCTTTTTCTAGATCCATAGTAACTGTTCCAGATTTTGGGTTAGGCATTAAACCTTTAGGTCCAAGAACCTTACCTAATCTACCAACAACACCCATCATATCAGGAGTTGCAACGATTACGTCAAAATCAAACCAGTTTTCACTCTGGATTTTCTGAGCTAATTCTTCAGCTCCTACAAAATCAGCTCCTGCTGCTTCTGCTTCTGCTGCTTTTGGTCCTTTAGCAAATACTAGGACTCTCTTTGTTTTACCAGTTCCGTGTGGAAGAACGATTGCTCCTCTAACCTGCTGGTCAGCATGTCTGCCGTCAACACCAAGTTTAACGTGAACTTCAACGCTTTCATCAAACTTAGCTCTTGCGCATTCAACTACTAGTCCCAATGCGTCTTTTGCATCATAAAGTTCTTCTTTGTTTACTTTTAATGCTACTTCTCTGTAAGATTTACCTCTTTTAGGCATAGTTTTCCTCCTTGTGGTACAAACGGCCGAAGCCTCCCATCATATTAATCTTCGATAACAATTCCCATACTTTTTGCAGTTCCGCAAATCATATCTGTTGCTGCTTCAATGCTTGCTGCATTTAAGTCTGGCATTTTTAATTCTGCAATTTCCTGTGCCTGTGCTCTTTTTAGAGTTGCAACCTTAGTTTTGTTAGGTTCACCTGACGCAGATTTTAGGTTTGCAGCCTTCTTTAATAATACTGCTGCTGGTGGAGTTTTACAAATAAATGTAAATGATCTATCAGCGTATACAGTAATTACAACTGGGATAATCATTCCCTGCTGATCCTGTGTTCTTGCATTAAACTGCTTACAGAAATCCATAATATTTACGCTTTTCTGTCCAAGTGCTGGTCCAACTGGTGGTGCTGGTGTAGCTCCGCCTGCAGGAATCTGCAATTTAATATAAGCTTCTACTTTCTTAGCCATGTTTATTCTCCTTTCTCTTAAATTTTATCAATTTGTGCAAATTCTAATTCTACTGGTGTTTCACGACCAAACATAGAAATCTTTGCTTTTACAATTTCTCTTTCAGTATAAACTTCCTCAACAACACCCATGAAACTTTCAAAAGGTCCATTGATAACTTTAATGTTATCGCCTTCTTTAAGATCAAGGTCAATATTGATTTTTTCAATACCCATTCTTCTTACTTCTTCAACTGATAGCGGAATCGGATCAGAACCATGACCAACAAAACCTGTTACGCCTTGAGTATTTCTCACTAGATACCAAGACTCATTTGTAATTATCATTTTAACAATTACATAACCAGGAAACATTTTTCTGGTTTTTATAACCATGCGACCATCTTTTGGTTCAGCCTTATCTTCAGTAGGAACTACAACACTTAATATTAAGTCTTGCATACCTCTGTTTTCTACTAGTTTTTCAATATTAATTTTAACCTTATTTTCATGACCAGAATAAGTATGGACAACATACCACTTTGGTGTTCCGTCGCCACGCAATCCTTCCCCTTCTATGGGTGCCACTGTTTTTCTTTCATTTTCAGTCATGTTTAACCCTCATTACATTGTTATACCTAGCACTCCTTTTAGAGCTGCCAGGAATCCTGTATCGATTAACCAAAATGCTGCTGTGAAGAAAGCACATACTATTAGAACGATAGCAGTATATGAGCCTAATTCTTTTTTTGTTGGCCATATTACTTTTTTCATTTCTAATTTAACACCTTTTAGGTACTCTCTGAAACTCAATTTTTCCTTCTTTTTAGATGTCATTTGCTGAGCTTTTTTCTTTACATCAGTGTTCTGAGCATTATTCTTTGCCATATCGTTACCCCTTATTTAGTTTCCTTATGAAGTGTGTGCTTCTTGCAGAATTTGCAATATTTGTTGAATTCCACACGATCCGGGTTGTTCTTCTTGTTCTTCATTGTATTGTAATTTCTCTGCTTACATTCAGTACAAGCTAGTGTTACCTTTACTCTCATTTCTATTGTCCTCCATCAACTTAAAACTAGAGCTTTCCTTAAAGCTCTGCTGTAATTTCTCATAAAGTCGCTATGTAAGTATATACTCACACCCTCAAAAAGTCAAGCGCTTTACAGTCCATTTTCTTGCATTTTAAAACTGCAGGTGCATTGCCTGCAGTTCTTAACTTCACCTATTATACAATACATTTAAACTCTCGTCAATGATTTTTGCACAATTATTACATACAAAAAGAGGGCGATAATTCGTCCTCTTTTAATTAAGCTTGTAGCTCTATTGATTTAATTATTCAATAATTTCAGATACTACGCCAGAACCTACTGTTCTTCCGCCTTCTCTGATAGCAAATCTTAGACCTTCTTCAATAGCAATCTGAGTAATTAGCTCGATTTCCATTGTGATGTTATCTCCAGGCATACACATTTCTGTTCCTTCTGGTAGGCTTAGATCTCCTGTTACGTCTGTTGTTCTGAAGTAGAACTGTGGTCTGTATCCGTTG
>JAVWMQ010000011.1:0-43500 GCA_036637375.1 Anaerovoracaceae bacterium | reverse complement strand
CCTAAGTCACAGTTTCCTCCTTGGAATACCATTCCAACAAGTGCTCCTGCAAATATACCTAATGTGATTCCAGGAATAGCTGGAACTTTCATTGCAACTGCTGCAATTACAATTACAGGTGGTAATAACAACACTGGATTAATGTTAAATGAATCTAAAATCCCATTGCTCATTACTTCAATAGCTGAAGTATCTGCATTTGCTGCTGCTTCAGCATATTTCATACCAATTACTCCAAAGAATGCTAATGAAATTACATAAGTAATAAGTGTTGGTAGTAGCATAAACTTAATATGCGTAAACACGTCAGTTCCTGCCATAGCTGGTGCTAAGTTTGTTGTATCAGATAGTGGTGACATTTTGTCTCCAAAATATGCACCTGCCATAATTGCTCCGGCTGTTGCTGGTGCTGGAATACCAAGTCCAACTGCAATACCCATAAGAGCAAGCCCCATAGTTCCCATAGTTCCCCATGAAGAACCTGTTGCTAGTGAAGTAACAGAACAAATCAATACTGCAGCTACTAAGAAGATTGATGGTGCTAATAATTTTAATCCATAGTAGATCATTGCTGGTACAACTCCAGCTACTATCCAAACACCAATAAGAATTCCGATAATTGATAAAATAATTACTGCCTGAAGTGCTCTGTAGATACCATCTTTCATTGCAGTTTCAATTGAATCCCAATCATAGCCAATAATAAGTGCCATAATTGCTGCAATGCACACTCCAACAAACATTGGAATATGTGGTGATACTTCAAATTTAATAATTCCGACTGCCATTACTGCTACCAAAACAGTAAATGTGATTATTGCCTCATATAATCTAGTTGGTCGAGGCTGACGAGTTTGTTTTTCTTCTCCCATTTTGAAAAATCCTTTCTCTTTTTATCGTACATAATTATATTTAATCAAACTTTTGTTGGAATTGCAAGAGTTTTTTCCTTTTTTTAAATAATTTGAATATTCAATTGATTTCAATTCTAATCAGGCTTGTTTATTAATCCTATTATTTAAACCTCACAACTTATTTTGTTTACATCGTATTATTTATTCGTAATTTTTCTGTTTTTAGATACAATTTATTTTATATAATATAAAAAATCCATAAGCACAAAATATGTGCTTATGGATTATATATTTATTTTATAGTTATAAACCTAAGTTATAACCATTTTCTCTCAACATCGCAATAGCTGCATCTGTATACTTTCTTTTCTTTATCCGCTAAATAAAATTTGTGTACAATCTCCTGTTCGATAGAAGTTATGCAACGAGGGTTTCTACATTCCAAAACGCCTGTTAATGTCGCAGGTAATTCAAGATGAACCTTCTTTTCTAACTGCCCATTCTTAACTCTATTTACAGTTATATTTGGATCGATATACCCTAAAATATCAAAATCTAAGTCAATTTCTCCATCTATTTTAATTATATCTTTTTTACCATATTTGCTACTTGATACATTCTGAATAATCGCTACACAACAATCCAGTTCATCAAGTTTTAATAATTTGTATATATTCATGCTTTTACCAGCTTCAATATGATCTAGTACTATTCCTGTTGTTACTCCATCTATATTCATTATTTTACCTCCTTAACGATATTTAGTAAGTTTAATATTAATGCCATTCTAATATATTTACCACATAATGCCTGTCTAAAGTATGCCGCTCTATCATCATCATCAACAGCTACAGAAATTTCGTTAACTCTTGGAAGTGGATGTAAAATAGAAAGGTCTTTTTTTGCTGTTTTTAGCTTATCCATATCAAGAATAAATGTATCTTTTAATCTAACATAATCTTCTTCATTAAAGAATCTTTCTTTTTGAATTCTTGTCATATACAAGATATCTAATTCTGGCATTGCTTCTTCCATGGTTTCTACTTCTTTCCATTCAACGCCTGCTTCGATTAGTTTGTCTCTAACATACTGTGGAATTCTAAGTTCTTCTGGAGCAATTAATACAAATTTCACATTTTCATATCTAAGCATAGCTTCGATTAATGAATGTACAGTTCTTCCAAATTTAAGATCTCCACAAAGTCCTATTGTTAAGTCAGTTAATCTGCCTTTTTCTCTTGTTATAGTTAAAAGGTCAGTTAACGTTTGCGTTGGATGATGATGTCCACCATCTCCACCATTTATAATTGGAACAGTAGTTTTTGCTGATGCTACAACAGGTGCACCTTCTTTTGGGTGTCTCATTGCAATAATATCTGCATAACATCCAACTGTTCTAATAGTGTCACTTACACTTTCACCTTTTGCAGCTGAACTTGAGTTTGCTGCTGAAAATCCCAAAACACTTCCTCCTAATTCAAGCATTGCTGCTTCAAAACTAAGTCTTGTTCTTGTGCTTGGTTCAAAGAATAATGTTGCAAGCTTCTTGCCTTTACAAATATCTGTATACTTTTCTGGGTTATCAATAATATCTTGTGCTACCCCTATCATTTCATCAAGTTCTTTTACAGATAAGTCTGTAATGCTAATTAAATTTCTAACTTCCACTATCTTACTCCTTTCATCCAACTCTCATCTTGAGGGTTGTTCCTAAAACTAATAAGCCTCTCAATGTCTTCTTCTCTAATGTAGCCTTCTGTTGCTGCAACAGATACAAGACTATCAAGATTGCTTAAACTAACATTTTTAATATTGTTTTCTGCCATTCTCTCAATACCTTTTTTCATTCCATAAGTAAATATTGAAACAATACCCAAAACTTCTGCACCAGCAGCTCTAAGTGCTGATACTGTATCTATAACAGATCCTGCTGTAGAAATTAAATCTTCAATAACAACTACTTTTTGACCTTTTTCTAGTTTACCTTCAATTTGATTTGTTCTGCCATGATCTTTTGCTGAACTTCTAACATATCCCATAGGAATATCTAATATGTGTGCCGCAATTGCTGCATGAGCAATGCCCGCTGTACTTGTTCCCATCAGAACCTGACATTCAGGATAAAACTCCTCAACCTTTTCTGCAATAGCATTTTCAACAATGTCTCGTGTCTTTGGAGAAGTTAAAATCAATCTATTATCACAATAAATTGGGCTTTTAATTCCACTCGCCCATGTAAAAGGTTCCTGTGGTCTTAAGAAAACAGCTCCCATACTCAAAAGTTCTTTTGCTATAATTTTTTCCATAATTTTCCCTCCTATTGAAATTCATCTACACATCTTTGGTATGCACTTTTTTTATTATCTGCTTTAGTTATTGGCCTTCCTACAACAATGTAATCAGAACCAAGTTCCTTTGCTTTTGATGGTGTTGTCACTCTCACTTGATCACCTAATGCTGAATCTTCAAATCTAACACCTGGAGTTACAGTTATAAATTCGTCACCACAATTTTCATGTATCATAGAAGCTTCAAGTGGTGAACAAACCACCCCATCAAGTCCTGCTTTTTTTGCGTTTTGAGCATATTTAATTACAACATTTTCAAGCTTATCATTTATTAAAATATCATTTTCAAGCCTTTCTTGATCTGTCGACGTCAATTGTGTAACCGCAATTAACATAGGACGGCTCCCGTCTTCTCTTGTTAGACCTTCAACTGCAGCTTCCATCATTTTTACCGTTCCTGCGGCATGAACATTTACCATATCTATATCTAGATCAGATAAAGTTTTCATTGCACTTTTTACAGTATTTGGAATATCGTGAAGTTTTAAATCCAAAAATATTTTATGTCCCTGTTTCTTGATTTCTCTAATTATACTTGGACCTTCACTATAAAAAAGCTCCATTCCAACCTTTACAAATAATTCTTCCCCTTTTAATTCCTCAAGGAATTTCATAGTTTCATCCTTATTGGGGAAATCCAAAGCAATAATAACCTTACTTTTCATATTCTAACCTCCTACTCTACAATTCCTATAATGTCTTCTAATTTTTCAATTCCCAGTTCTTTCATTAAGATGGGTAATTCTTCTATTATTTCTTTGCAAATATATGGGTTAACTAAATTCGCTGCCCCAATTTGCACTGCAGTTGCACCTGCCATCATCATTTCTATAACATCTCTTGCAGAACTAACTCCGCCCATACCAATAACTGGAATATCTACAGCCTTAGATACCTGATAAACCATTCTAACGGCAACAGGAAATATAGCTGGTCCACTGAATCCACCCATTTTATTTGCAATAACAGGCCTTCTCTTATTTATGTCAACACGCATTCCAAGTAAAGTATTAATTAAGCTTATTCCATCTGCGCCAGCTTCTTTTGCCGCAACAGCAATTTCAACTATGTCTGTAACATTTGGACTTAATTTAATGTAAACCGGCTTAGTTGTAACTTCTTTAACAGCTTTTGTCACTTCAGCTACATTATTCTTATCTGTTCCAAATGCCATACCTCCAGCATGTACATTTGGGCAACTAACATTTACCTCAATAATTCCAACTTGTTCAATTCCATCAAGTTTCTTTGCACATTCTACGTACTCATCAATACTAAAACCACTTATGTTTGCAATAATTTTTTTATTATAAACTTTACTAAGCTCTACCAATTCCTTATCAACTACTGAATCAATTCCTGGATTTTGAAGTCCTACTGAATTAATTAACCCTGAAGTACACTCTGCAATTCTTGGCTGAGCATTCCCAAATCTTGGTTCTCTTGTTGTTCCTTTAATGGATATTGACCCTAATATATTTATATCAAAATATTGTAAATACTCTTGCCCATATCCAAAAGTACCACTAGCAGGAATTATTGGATTATCTAAAATCATTTCGCCTAATGCAACTTTTGTATTTACCATATTATTTCCTCCTGATTTAATACTGGGCCTTCTTTACAAATTCTTTTTGAGCCATACTTTGTTTCACAGCTACAACCCATACATCCACCAAATCCACATGCCATTCTAGCCTCAAAGCTATATTGTCCATTCTTAGACTTCTCTGCTATTGCTTTTAGCATAACCTCTGGACCACATGCACAAGAATATTCACTTGACTCAAACATATCTGTTACAAATCCCTTATTGAATTTAGAGCCATCTACTGTACAAACTATACACTCAACTCCTAGTTTTTTGAACTTATCAACATAAAATATATCTTCTTTAGAGTTAAATCCCAAAATAACTTTAGGTTTCTTCCACTCTGCACGTAATTGCTTTGCAAGTCCATACATTGGTGGAATTCCAGCACCACCACCAATCAAAATTGGTTCTTGTGGAATGTTTTCCAAATTATAGCCATTTCCTAATGGATAAAGTACATCAAGGTCAATGCCTGGTTCCATTTGTGACATCACCTTTGTTCCTTCACCCACAGCTTTATATATAATTGTAATACTACTGCCATCCCAATCACAAATTGAAATAGGTCTTCTTAGATAAAATCCTTCGATTTTTATATTAATAAATTGTCCTGGTAAAAACTCTTCATTGCAGCTAAGTACCATCTCAAATGTGTTATTTGCAATTTTTTTATTAGATAATATTTTCATAAACTTTTTCTCCATCTACATATGTCGCAACAATACTTCCCGACATTTTCATTCCATCAAATGGCGTACTTTTGCCCTTTGATAAAAACTTGCTTGAATCAACATCCATTGATTCTTCCAGGTCTATAACTGTTATATCAGCAATCTGACCATCTTCAATATACCCTCCTGGTAAACCAAATATTTCTCTTGGCTTAATTGCCATCAACTCAATTAGTTCTTCTAAGGTAATGATACTAGTTTTAACAAAGTTTTCATACATTATTCCAAAAGCTGTCTCAAGACCTACAACACCAAACATACTATCTACAAAGCCTTTGGCTTTTTCTTCTTCACTGTGAGGCGCATGATCAGTTGCAATCATAGAGATTGTTCCATCCTTAATGCCCCTAATTAGCTCTTCTTGGTCTTCAGCTTCCTTTATAGGTGGATTCATTTTAAATCTACCTTCTGATTTTATCTTATCTTTATTAAAAACAAGATAATGTGGACCAGTTTCAGATGTTACACTGATACCTTTTGCAATTCCTTCTCGGATTGCTTCAACACTTTCTTTTGCCGAAACATGGCAAACATGGTATTTGCATCCTGTTTCCGCTGCAAGTCTTATATCCCTTTCTACTTGTGTATATTCACTTTTACTCGTTGTACCCATATATGGGGTGTCATTTAATTCTTCATCTTCACAATGTGCTACTATCATTTTGTTAAGAGATTTTGCCTTTACCATTGCTTCTCTCATTAACTCTTCACTTTGCACACCTTTGCCATCATCTGTGAATGCAACTACATATGGTGCGATTTCGTCCATATCTGAAATATTTCCTCTCCCGCTTTGATCACTTGTAATTGCTCCATAAGGATAAACTTTTACCTTTGCATTCTTTTCGATCAGGTCAAGCTGAACTTTTAAATTCTTTAGATTCGTTGGCGCTGGATTTAAATTTGGCATAGAACATAAGCCTGTATACCCACCTGCTGCCGCTGCCTTAGTTCCCGTTTCAATAGACTCCTTATAAAAAAAACCAGGTTCACGCAAATGTACATGCACATCCACAAAACCTGGAACTATAAATTTACCACTATAATTGACAACTACATCAAATGAGGAGAAATCAGAAACAAAAACTTTACCCTCATTGATTAATAAATCTTTTTTTACAAATCCTTCTTTAGTAAAAACACTTGCACCTTTTAGTAACGTTTTCATTATATTTTCCTCCTTAATAATATTTTTGCTCAAATCTTCAATAGTATAACCCTTCATTAGTTCTTTGTCAATACTATTTTAAATTTTAGGCAAAATTAATTTAATACTTGATGGTACACATTCAAAATCAACATTATCAATAATTGAAATTTCGCCATCAGTGCTCATTCTCCCCTTTGAACTTTTGCAAGAAAGTTTTAGTTTCTTTACTTTTCTATATGTAATTATTTTTTCACTCTCCTTTAGTTCAAGATGTGTTCCCTTCGCATATTTAGGGAAAAGTCTTAAAAAAGAAATCCTACTTATTTTGTTTATAATACTTACATCAATAAGTCCATCACTAATATCTGCATTAGGTACACCTTTGACGCCTCCACCACAAAAACAGCCATTTGCAATTGCAATTAACAAAATATGCTTATCAAATACTTCTCCATTATCAAGCTCAATTCTAAGCTTAATTCCTCGCATTTCAAACAATACAATTAATACACTAAGTAGGTACGCAAAAGACCCCTTTATGAAAGGAGATTTTTTGACTATTCCTGTTGTATAAACCACATCACTATCAAAACCAATATTAAACATATTTATACAATATCTTTGTATTAGTTCCCCATCGCTTAAATATTTGTATCTTATTAAGTCACAATCGATGCTAATACCTTTTAATTGTTTTTCTATATTATGAAAATCATATTTGGCATCAAAGTTTCTTACAAAATCATTCCCTGTTCCCGCAGGAATAATACCAACTTCAACATTATCGGCACCGTAAACCCCGTTTATAACTTCATTTACAGTTCCATCACCTCCACACGCAAAAATTCTCAACGAACTTTCCTTGCCTCGTTTTGAAACCAGTTCTTTACAAAATCTCTCAGCATCTCCAACTCTAGCTGACGTGTAAATTTCAGGTGTTATTCCAATCGCCTCACAACGTTCAATTATATTTTCCTCATGTAAAATTGCATATCCACTGCCTGCTGCAGGATTTATTATAAAAACGTATCTCATACTACTATATTACTCACTAACCTTCTTCTTTTCAAGCTAAAAAATTAAATCACAATAAAAAAGCCCATTATATTTCATTCATATAATGGACTTTACATTCAACTAGTTATTTAGTTCTTCCATTTTCATTATATATTCATCATAAGTACACAATCTATCAACAATAGTACCATCAGAATTAATCTCTATAATTCTATTAGCAATAGTTTGAATAAACTCGTGGTCATGAGAAGCAAACAAAATATTACCCTTATAACTGATTAATCCATCATTTAAAGCTGTTATTGATTCAAGGTCAAGATGGTTAGTTGGCTGATCTAGTACAATGGCATTTGATCCAAATAACATCATTCTAGAAAGCATACATCTAACTTTTTCCCCTCCACTTAGAACCTTCACTTCTTTGTATACATCATCACCAGAAAATAACATTTTGCCAAGGAAACTTCTCATAAATGTTTCTGTAGTTTCAGTTGTATACTGAGATAGCCATTCTACTAAGTTTAAAGTACACCCTTCAAAATATGACGAGTTATCCATAGGGAAATATGATGTTGTTATTGTTGTCCCCCACTTAAATTCTCCTGAATCAGGTTCCATTTCTCCCATCAAAATCTTGAATAAAGTTGTATTAGCGACTTCATTTTCACCAACAAAAGCTATTTTGTCTTCTTTGTTAACTCTAAATGTAACATTATCTAATATCTTTACACCATCAATTGTTTTTGAAATCCCTTCAACTTGCAGAATTTCTTTTCCAGCCTCTCTATCCATGTTAAATCCAACAAAAGGATATCTTCTTGAGGAAGATGGTAATTGTTCAACAGTTAATTTATCAATAAGTTTTCTTCTTGATGTTGCCTGTTTTGACTTTGATTTGTTAGCTGAGAATCTTTGAATAAAGCTTTGTAATTCTTTTATTTTTTCCTCACTCTTTTTGTTTTGGTCCTTAATCATCTTTTGTACCATTTGACTTGATTCATACCAAAATTCATAGTTACCAACATACATTTTAATTTTTCCGTAATCTACGTCCACAATGTTTGTGCAAACTGTATTTAAGAAATGTCTATCATGAGATACAACAATTACTGTACCTTCATAGTCCATCAAAAAGTCCTCTAGCCAGTTAATCGCCAAAACATCAAGATGGTTTGTAGGTTCGTCAAGTAATATTATTCCAGGTTTACCAAATAAAGCTTGAGCAAGAAGAACCTTAACCTTTTCTTTACCTGTCAATGTATCCATTTTTACTTCTAATATATCATTATTTAATCCAAGACCTTGAAGAAGTCTACTAACATCAGACTCTGCTTCCCATCCATCCATTTCAGCAAACTCACCCTCAAGTTCAGATGCTTTAATTCCATCCTCATCAGTGAATTCTTCTTTTGCGTATAAAGCTTCTTTTTCTTTCATTACTTCATACAATCTTTTATTTCCCATAATAACTGTATCAAGAACAGTAAATTCATCAAATTCAAAATGATCCTGTTTCAATACTGACATTCTTATACCTTTTTTGATAGAAACACTTCCAGTTGTGGGATCAAGTGCTCCTGAAAGAATTCTCAAAAATGTAGACTTTCCTGCACCATTTGCGCCAATAATTCCATAGCAATTTCCTGGTGTAAATTTAATATCTACCTCTTTAAATAAATCCTGACCATCAAAATTTATACTTACATTACTTACATTTATCATTAATTTTTCTCCTTATCTTATAGTTAAATAATATCTACTTGACATTTTCTCATTACTGCAATTGCATTATCGTGATTTTCAGGGCTAGTTCCTGCACAGCAGTCTGCAGCTACAGATATCTTTGTCTCTGGGAATGCTGCTTTCAAAATTAACGCATTAGAAACCACACAAATATCTGTAAGCAAACCAGCAATTACAATTTCATTTATTTCTTGATCAACATGCACTATAGAATGAATTACTGCTGGAAAATCAATACATCCAAAAGTTTCCTTGTCTATGACTGTATATAGTTTCTCAATTCTT
Organism: Anaerovoracaceae bacterium; assembly: GCA_036637375.1. Classification (GTDB taxonomy): domain Bacteria; phylum Bacillota; class Clostridia; order Peptostreptococcales; family Anaerovoracaceae; genus JAVWMQ01. The sequence goes on along the minus strand of JAVWMQ010000011.1, from coordinate 33,778 downwards.
TCAAAAACTGAGGAAATCTTCCACCCATCAGTGTTTTTAATGCAATGAGCAATTGGTAATTTCTTACCCTCTTGCGTTTTTAAATAATTATCATAATGAGTTTCCCTTGTAAAAATTATTCTTTCTTCATTAAGAACAAATTCATCAATTAACCCTTTAACTTTTGGTACAATTGCCCTAGCTTGCTTTGTTCCAAGTGGACCATCAATTAGATCATTTTGCATATCAACTACAATTAATATCCTCATCTTACCTCACCTATTACTAAAACCCTTATAACTTTTAAATATCCCAACTCTAATTTGATTTTCACAGTATGCCTAAATGCTCTAGCAAAATTTTAATACCTATTAGAATTAATATACATCCTCCTATTAATTCCGCTTTTTTTTCATATTTATTTCCAACTTTATTTCCTAGAACAACTCCTATTATTGAAAAAGTAAAGGTTATTACTCCAATAACTAGAATTGAACTTAGTATATTTGTTCCTGGTATTAACGCAAAGGTTATTCCCACTGCTAAAGCATCAATACTGGTTGCGATTGCCAAAACAAATAATTCTTTAATTACAATATCTCCATTACAGCTTTCATCCTCGTCATCTCCAAAGGAATCTTTTAACATTTTACCACCTATTAGGGCTAAAAGTAAAAATGCTACCCAGTGATCAAATGATTCTATATAAACTTGAAATTGACTTCCTAAAAACCAACCGATCAAAGGCATCAGCCCCTGAAAACCTCCAAAAAAAATACCAATTAAAATTACATCTTTCTTTTTTAACCTTTCCATGCTTAATCCCTTACATATAGATACTGCAAAAGCATCCATAGATAAGCCTACGGCAATTAGAACAAGTTCTATTACTCCCATTATTTTAACTCCTCAAAACTAAATTTTCGTATCTTTTTATTATACATTTTTTGTACTGACTCTACAACTATAATATTTTAATTTTTGATGTATCAAAAAAGAGGAATACAAATTCCTCTTTCAAAATTGTTAGTCAAACACGTAATTATCGCAATATATACTGCCTTTTTTTCGGTCCTCAGTATTTCTAACTGTCCACCCAATAACAGTCATTCCCTTTTTTCTATATTTTTCAATACTTTTGTTTGGTAAATCTTCAATATTATATGAAAGGAAATCCGGTCTAATAATTTTACTAACCTTACAGTCCTTTAGTATCCAACTTTGTAATCTTGTAGCATTTTTATGTATTTTATTCCCTGCTAGTTGCCCTACTATTAGGTTTGGTGCTTTTTTCTTAATATATCTTAGTGAAAAAGTATTAAATGATTGAATCGCCACACTGCCACTATAGCTATCTAATTTTTTAATTAATAGATTTTCTATATGCCCAGGGGCACTTTTACTCTTAATATCAATTAAGACAGGCACCTTGCCATTAACCAATTCTAATACTTCATCTAATGTTGGAATAGTAAATTCTGTGTCTTTAAGTCTAAAAGAATTCACTTGCTTTGAATTTATTTTTCTTATATCTTCGTCCATTCCAGTCATTCTATATGTATTGTAGTCATGAAATACATATAAAACTTTGTCTTTAGTTATTTGAACATCAATTTCAATAGGATAACCTTTATCTAGTGCATTGTTAAACGCACCTATAGAATTCTCTGGGAACTTACTATTATGCAATCCCCTATGTGCGATTGGTTTATCTCTTAACCACGATTCTGTAATACTAACCATAAGCTACGCCTCCTCTTTATAAGGTTTTATTGACTTTATTTTTATTAATTATATCACGATAAAGTACTAAAATAATAACGATACTGTCACTTACATTTCTTTTTTTACAATTGGCGAGAATCGTATAACATCTCCATTTTCAGTCTCAACAACTTCTCTCCATTTGCTAGCTGGTATTACCCATACCCCTTCATTATTATTTGAGTTTTGATATACAACTTGACATTCCATAGTTTCCTTCTGTTTAGCAACACAAATAACTTGATATGTTCCCCCTTTATAATGCCTATAAAGTCCAGGTTTGATTTCTTGAGTATCACATAAATCCTCTATGAATCCTCTTTGCGGAATCACCTCAAGCCACTCCTTTGGAATTTCCTTATATCCATAAATTATTCCTGCAAATCCACCTGTTATAGCACAAATACCTTTTGTATCTCCACCCAAATTTGCCGCCTTTAATATTGCTTCTCTTATAGAGTTTGTAGTTAGAACTGACCAAATTGCACTTTCTAAGGTATCAACAATATAACTTGAGCTTGAAATTTGACTGTAATCAACTGACTCAAAACTATCATCAAATATTCTTTCGTATTCTTCCAACTCTCTTATAAATTGCGTATTTTTATTATTACCAAAGTATTTTGTGCAAATATCTTTTGTTTCTCTTAGAGCCTTTTTGAAATCTCTATCTTCTAGTAATCTACATATTAAAACAACGTAAATCGTACACCCAACTATATTTCTTTCGTTTCTATGAGTTATTCTTGTCACATTCTCAATAAGTGCCATACCTTCTTTAGATATTCCAGATTGGTTTTTGAATTTTTTATTTACGTAAAAAGCCAATGGTAACATTCTGATTAGTGCACCATTTCCATTATGCATTTCTTTTTTGTTACCACATATAAAAACATTTTCTCCATTTAGATAGTTATATATTGCATCTCTTGTTGTCTTGCTAACATGAATTACCTCTCCCCATGGAGTATATTTGCCATCACTTATCCATTTTACAAATCTCTCCATAATATCGGTGTAGTCAACTCGTCCTACAGTTCTAATACTATCAAGCACGCAAAGCGTAAGAGATGTGCAATCTGACCATGTTCCCTTCTTTTCATTAATTCCGCCATAAGGTCTAATCCCATAAACTGGATTTTCTTTTAAGTCTTTTCTGCTAATTCCTTCTAGTGGTAAACCAAGTACATCACCTGTACAAAATCCCATAATAGCTGATTTCATCATTCTAAAGCCCCCCTTTATATAATTAATTCAATGCTACTCCCGTTAGCTCTATCCTTAGATACAACAATCTGACGATTAATTCTTTCTTTTAGTTCTGGCACATGGGATATTATACCCACAAGCTTATTTCCATTCCAAAGACCATTTAGTATATTTATAGCTTGACTTAATGATTCAGTATCTAGAGATCCAAACCCTTCATCAATAAACATAACATCAAGTTTAATTCCTCCACTTGAGCTCTCAATTACATCTGATAATCCAAGAGCTAATGATAATGATGCCTTAAAGGCTTCACCACCAGAGAGGGAATTTACACTCCTAATACTTCCATTGAAATGATCTATCACATCAATTTCTAATCCAGTTTGGCTTCTGAAATTTTTGGCAGCTTTGCTCCTAATCATTTCATATTGGCCATTTGTCATAGATTCAAATCTAAGGTTCGCATTATGTAGCACCTTTTGAAAATATTGCATCTGTACATAAGTCTCAAATAAAATCTTTTCTTTACCTTTTAGATCACCATTTGCAGTTTGGCTGAGAGAAGCTATCATTTCAAATTCATCGTTTAAAGATGCTCTTTGCTTGATTTTTTCCTCCATTGATCTTTTGACTTCAATATTATTCTTTTTTCGACTAAACACATTCCTTTGTGTCGTTAAACAATAGTTTCTTTTTTCTTCAATCTCAATTTTCTTTGTATTTAGGCTCACAAGGTCAAGTTCAGTTACATTTTCAAGCTGGTTATTTAAAGTTTCTAACTTAGAATTAAGTTCTGCTTTCCTTTTAAGCCTTGCATTATATTCCCCTTCAATTTTAACACATTGCCTTTCAATATTATTTTTATGTTCTTCCTTAGTAGTAATACTTGTAAGTAATTGATGTTTTGTCCCAAAGGTTAACTGAAGATTTAATTTTATAATTTTTTCTGTTTCATTCTTTATACTTTCTTCTAATTTACCTACTAATACTTTATTCTCGTTAATTTTTATAGTTAGATTTTCTAACATTTCTTTTGACTTAATTATAATTTTTTCCGTTTCATTCTTTTTCTTTGATAGTGACTCAACTATATCAATTTCATTTTTAATAGATTGTTTTTTTTGCAAAAGTTCTTTTTCAATACCAATCAAAAGTTGTTCATTATAAGTTTCTATTTTATTTTTTCCATTATTGTTAACTATTTTTTCAAATTTTTCAATCTGTCCTTCTAGTCTAACTTGATTTTCATTTACTATTAGACTTTGATTTTGAACTTCCCCTTTTATATTCTCAACATTTTTTCGCCAATCTTTGACATCGTTTTCACTTGGTGCAAATTCTGAAATCTTAGCTAATGCAGGATGCTCCATACTTCCACATACGGGGCAGGGATAATTTTCCTCAAGCTTTGAAGCAATTATTCCTGCTTGTTCCAGTAAAAATTCATTTTCTATTTTTTGACACTGGAGCACAATAGTATCTTTTTCACTTATTTTATCTATTAATTTTTTTTGAGACTGTTCCAGAACATCTTTACACACTTCAATTTTCAAAAACTCCGCAATCGCCTCTTTCACACTAGTTATTTTTTCGCATACTTTTTCGTATTCTAACCTTAGTTTTAAAGTATCTAAATTAATATCTTTATATTCTTCAATTACTGCATTTCCATTTTTTATTTCTAAATTTAGTCTTTCAAAGGTAACTCTATTATTTTCTTGATTTGAGTTAATGTTTTTTATTTCTAAATTTAGTTGTTTTAGTGAGTTTTCTAAAACCTCTCTTTCATTGTATAAATTTAATAGACCTTTATCCTTATCTATTTCTATGGCTAATTTCTCTTTTTGCTCTTTTAATTCATTGATTTTTTTAATTAAATTTAAGCTTTCCTGAAATTTTGGTTCTAATTCTTCCAGTTCAATCTTCGCACGATTTCTTTCTTCCATGGTTTTTTGTCTAAGAGTCTCCTTACCAATCTGATTATTTAACTCTTCAAGCTCTTTTTCAAAATCATCTCCATCTATCTTTGATTGCTTTTCTAATTGTTCATCCCTATTAATAAGTTCGTCTAATTTACTTATAATTTCAATTGAATTATATGATGAAAAGTCTTCTTCAGAAACTATAGATTTTTTGTATTGTTCCATACTTCTTTCTGTTTCTTGATATTTTTTTGATATTATATTTAGATCTTCTTTCAATTTTTCTTGTATATTTTTATAAACTGAAGTATCAAAAATCTTACGAAATACTTTTAATCTTTCATCCGTCGTTGCCAAAAGAAGTTTTAAAAATTCTCCTTGAGCAATCATAGCAATCTGCATAAACTGGCTTTTATTTAAACCTACTATGTCCTCTATTTTTTCATTAACATTTTTAATCCCAGTTATAATGTCTCCATTTGGCATTACAAGTTCTGCATTTGCAGCTTCCTTCGTATTCCCACTACCTCTTTTTGCTGGTCTTAAATATTCTGGGTTCCTTTTAATAATATAAATATTATTTCTGTATTCAAAATGTAATTCAACAAATGTCTTTGTCTCTGGATTTGCATATTTACTTCTTAGTGTAGTATTTTCTCTATTATCACCACTGGCCTCACCGAATAAAGCAAATGTTATTGCATCAAAAATAGTGGTTTTACCAGCACCAGTATCACCAGTAATTAAGTATATTCCTTTGTCGCCTAATTTATCCATTTCAACTTTTGCTTCATTTGCATAAGGTCCAAATGCACTCATTATAATTATCTTTGGCTTCATTTCTACTCCTATAGTTTGTCAATTAAATCTTGCAAATATCTATTTTGTTCATTATTTAGAACCTTATTGTTTTGTAACTCATAAAATTCATTGAAAATTTCAAGTATTGTTTTATTATTATCAATTTCAATACCTTTTACTTGCTTATTTTCTCTAGTTCTCGTATTATCATAATCAAGTCTCATAAGGTTTGGAAAAATTTCACGTAACTTTGTAAGCCCATCTATAATATCTTCTTCATCTGTTAACGTAATGTGCATATAGTCATCACTATTTTGTAAACCTATTATCTGGTCAAAACTACCCTTTATTTCTCTCATATCATTTCGTGGTTCTAATGGGATTAAATCTATTTCAATTCCACCCTCTTTTGTAACTTCCAAAACAGTAATTGATTTCTTATGATTTGATTCCGAAAAAGAATATTTTAGCGGAGATCCTGCATATCTTACTTCTTTACGCAAAATTTGTTGTGGCCTATGAATATGCCCAAGTGCAACATAATCAAATTTATTAAACAAATTTCCATCAACATTATCAAGTCCGCCAATTGAAATTTCCTCAGAGTCTGATGTTATTGCTCCAGTTACAAATTGATGTGCAATTAAAATATTTGTATTATTAGTATCAAGGCTTAAATCATCCATTACAACCTTTACTGCATCATTATAAGTTATAACATCCTCATTCTCAAAATATTTTCGAACGTGTATTGGTTTTATATATGGTAGCATATATATATCACACTTCACATCATCCTTCTCAATACGATGTTTTTCTACCGTTCCATTATATGGTTTTGCCATGTAAACATTACTTGTTTCCATGAGCCTAGCTCCAAAAGATATTCTCTCCGCCGAATCATGGTTACCACTTATAAGCAAAACCTTTGTATTAATATTTGCAAGGTCAACCAAAAAATCATCCATAACCTTAACAGCTTCATTAGAGGGTACTTGTTTATCATAAATATCGCCTGCGATAATTACTCCATCAGGCGATATATTTTTAATTATTTCATAAATTTCGTTTAGAATATACTTTTGCTCTTCAAGCATGCTAAAATCATTTATTTTTTTACCAATATGTAAATCCGATAAATGAACAAATTTCATTATTGATCTTCCCCCTAAATCTCTTTACTGATAATGTCTTTTACAATTTCAACATCTGAAGTAACATCAACATACATAATTCCTCTTTTTTGCCTAGTTTCTCTACCTTTACCTGTAATTAAAACTACGCTGCCTTTGTTCGCTCCACAAATTGCTTTTTTAATTGCCTCTTCCCTATTATTTTCAATGACACCATTTCCACCAAAACGTTTTACATTATCATAGATTTCTCTAGAAATATCTTCTAGAGATTCTTCTCCATGATCTTCCTCGGTTATATATATCATATTCCCATTATGGGAAGCAATTTCAGCTAATTCTGTTCTCCTGCTTTTTGCCTTATTGCCTGGGCATCCAAATACAATTGTAATTTCAGAACCAGGATACTCCTCCTTTGTTGATGCAAAAAGAGATTCAAAGCTAAGTTTGTTGTGAGCATAGTCAACAATTATAGTAATGGATCTTTTGGCATCATAAAAAACTTCCATTCTACCTGGAACTCTTGCATTTTTGATACCTTCCCTAATATCACTTACTGGTATATTAAAGCTAATTCCTATTGCAATAGCTGCCAAAGCATTACTAACATTAAATAGCCCTGGCAAGCCAATTTCAAAGTGCTCATTAAAACTTCTCTCTCTATTTCTAACATCAAATTCGATTCCCAGTTTACCTGGAACAACATTAAAACCAAACAGATCACATTGGGACTCATCTTTTAAACCAAATGTTATAATTTTTTGAGTTGTTGGTGATGACTTTGCCTTCTTTATAAATTCCAAACTATATTCATCATCCATATTTATTACAGCTTTTTTTGATTGAGAAAATAATAATAATTTTGAATTTAAATAATCGTCAAAATCTTTATGTTCAATATCACTAATGTGATCTTCTCCTATGTTAAGAAAACATCCAATATCATAGGTTATTCCTAAAGTTCTATGATATTTTAATGCCTGACTTGATACTTCCATAGTCAAAAAATCTATATTAGACTTAACACTGTTATTAAAGTGCTCATAAAGACTAAAAGCTTCTGGTGTCGTTAAGTGAGATTCTTCACGAAATACACCGTCATAATTATCAATTCCAGAAACAATTGCACTTTCGTTCCTGTCTATATTTTTGCAATATGTGTCAAACATTTCTTTAACAAAATATGAAGTTGTAGATTTACCCTTCGTACCGGTAATACCAATGAGGTTAATATTATTCCAGACATCGTTATAAAATAAACTTGCAATATAACTCATTGTCTTTCTAATATCATTTACAATAATTCTTGGCGCTTTAATATCCTTTGCCATTTCTTCAGCTACATTTTTTTCGGCAACATAAACAATACTACCCTTGTCTATAGCTTCTTTTAAATACTCTGCCTTGAAGTGTGCGCCTTTAATAACAAATAAAGTTTTTTTCTTTATCATTTTTGAATCATATGAAATATGCTCGACAACTTCTTCTTTGCTTAGCCCACCTAGCTCAATATCAAGTATTAAATTGTTTTTTGATAATACTTCAATATATTCATCAATTCTATGTATCAAATTCATATTATTAATATTCATTTTTTATATACACATCCCCTGTCTCTTTTCCTGTTAATAATTCATAAAATACAATATCTGCAGCATATATATATGCAAAAACTGGTGCTGAAATAATACCCATTAACAAGCTATCAAACATTTGTACAGTAAAAGCTCCAATTGCCATTGCCATAACCTTTTCGATCGCATACACAACTAGAAGTGCAGCCACAAGCCATGGTATAAAAGATAATCTCAAAAACAATAGCTTTCCTTTATTTTCTTTCATTAAATTAATACTTCCTTTTAAGCATTTTCTAACTGAATGATCTGGATTATCCAATAGTAAAAAAAACATCATGCTATATCTTAGAAAAAGAATAGTTGCAATTACAGAAATCATAATAACAGATAACAATACTCCAAAGGCTCCTCCAGCTATTATTGCTCCAATATTTCCAGACGAAATACTCGAACTAATAGCTATAGAAGATGGAATAAGACCAACTAATACCCACAGTACTATCCATAAACCCATCCATAAAAATGCGCCTATCGATCTAAGTATATTATTGAATCCATAAAATACATCAACAGTCCCTCTCATTTCATTTCTCTTTAATTTCATAAAGTAGTGAGTTATTCCTACTGTAAATGGACCATAGACTAGTAACATGTAGATTAATGAAAATATTGAAGAATCAACTTTTTGATTTGCAGCTGTCATTATTTCAGAATTAACATCTAAATTCGGTATAGCTTCACTTTTAAATAATGTATCAAAGACTATTTGTGGCGCTTCCTTTAATACCGATACCAGCAAAACTACTATTATTGCGGTTTTCCAATTGTTTACAAGAATACTTCTAGCTCTCGCTCTTATATTACTTGATGTTTCAATCACCTTTATTTTAGTTATAGTTTCCATAACTCCTCCTTATAAATTATCAATCATACTATATCCATACCATCATTATATCTTATTTGCATACCATCATCAATGTTTAAATCTTAAATCAAAAAACCAGCATTTGAAAAATTCGCTGGTCTCTTGTAAGGATATTTAGTAAATATTAAAAGTTGGTTATATGATCGTTGAATCAAAATCGATTCTATATTTTCATTTTTAAAGATAGCCTTGCCTTATTACTTTAGCTTCTTTTATCTTTGTAATTTATTGACATATATATCAATTTTAGTTTTGACAAATAGTTTTTATGTTAATACTTTAACCCTGCTTCAATATACATTATAAATGTATTATCTTACTTAATTGCAGTATTTCACCTATCCATTCTCCTCAATCACAAATCCTAGTTGTGATTATAACTCTAAAATAACAGAAATACAACCCCTATTTGTGAATTTTTTAACTTTATTTTTTTAGATAGTAAACTTTTATAAATAAAACAAATAGTGTATAATAAAATCACGTTATTTCAATAAAAAGGAAGTTTATTATGAATAAGACATGCATTATTTTTACCTCATATTTTGAAGGTAATCTATTAAATACAGATATAATCAAAGATATTTTGATGGATTTTTCACAATTTTATATTATAGCAGCTGATGGTGGGTATAATCTTTGCTCATCTCTTTCCATAGTCCCAAATTTACTTGTAGGTGATCTTGACTCAACAACTATAGCTATAGATGAATCTTTGGACAAAATAATTGTTAAGCCACAAAAAGACGAAACTGATTTAGATTTAGCGTTAAGCAAAGCTATTGAAGATGGCTACAAAGATATTATAATTATCGGCGGCATTGGTGGTAGACTAGACCACACTCTAGGAAATATACAAACTATGGTTCACTACTCCAACCTTGGAATTAACATTTCGATGGTAGATGAATTTCAAGAAGTTAATATTTTAATAAATTCAACAATAGAATTAAAAAAGAGAGAAAACTATAAATTCTCTCTCTTTAGTCATACAGAAAGTTCTTATGGAGTAACAATCAAAGGTGGATATTACCCCCTTACAAACTATACATTATCAAATACCTTTCCTATAGGTGTAAGCAATGAATTCGCTTCAGATAAAGTGCAAATTTCTGTTACAAACGGAACTTTAATAATTATTCAAACTTGTAAATAAATTATCTTAGAACATACATATGATCTAATGGGCCACTTCCATTTCCTAGATTCATATTTGCTCTTAACGCTCCCTCAATATAACCTTTTGCGCACATAATACTATCTTTTAGATTCTGTTTACTTGCTAATCCACATGCAATTGCAGAAGACAAAGTGCACCCTGTACCATGTGTATTAAGGTTATTTATTGTTTCCCCCAAAAACCAAGTGCATTCTCCATTTTCAAGTAGCAAATCATCCTTGCAATCAGTCAAATGCCCACCCTTTACGAGTACAGCTGTACCAATTTGTTCACTGATTTTTTTTGCAGCTTCCACCATATCTTCTTTTTTGGATATTTCAATTCCACTTAGAACCTCAGCCTCTATTGTATTTGGTGTTATTACCATTCCAAGTGGCAAAAGATGATTAATAAGGGCTTCCATAGCATCATCACTTAAAAGCTTGCTTCCACTTGTCGAAACCATTACAGGATCAATTACCAAGTTACTCACCTTATACTCCGACATTTTTTTTGCAATAATTTTAATAATTTCACTATTTGATACCATGCCTATTTTCACCGCATCGGGAACAATATCAGTAAAAATAGCATCTATTTGTGCCTCAACAAATTCAGGTGTTGATTCTAAAACCCCAAATACACCAGTTGTGTTTTGGGCAGTAAGAGCTGTAATTGCACTCATTCCATACATTTTATGTGCTGCTATAGTCTTTAAATCCGCCTGAATACCTGCACCACCACTACAATCAGAGCCTGCAATTGTTAATACCTTATACACCGTTTTCCACCACGCTTTCAATTTTCTCTCTTAACTTTTTAGTTGCATCGGTTATGTCTTTTTGTGCAAAAATAGCCGATATAACAGACACTCCATCTATACCTCTATTTTGTAGCATCCCCATATTTTGTAAGCTGATTCCCCCAATTGCGACAACTGGAATTTTTACAGCCTTACATATTGCTTCCAAAGTATCGTGAGTAACATTGTCCGCATCATCTTTTGAGGTTGTATTAAAAACTGCGCCAACTCCAAGGTAATTAGCTCCGCCGTTTTCAGCACAAATAGCCTGTTCAACAGTTTGCGCTGAAACACCAATAATCATTTCATCGCCTACAATTTTTCTGAGTTCATCAACCTTCATGTCACTTTGTCCAACATGAACACCATCAGCTTTCGACATGATAGCAACATTATAATTATCATTAATTATTAATGGCACATTATACTTTTCGCAAATCTTTTTTATTTCTATTGCTTCTTTAACAAATTCGCTTTCCTCAAGCTTTTTTTCTCTTAATTGAACTAATGTTACACCACCATCTAATGCCTTTGTAACTTGATCATAAAAGTTACCATCTACTTCCCAGGTTCTATCTGTTACAGCATAAAGAAGCATATCCTTTTTATCTAATTTCATATTTTGCTCCATTCTCTAACTGTTCAATTGTCATATACTCAATAGCATCGATCAAATAATTTCTATATGTAGAGTTTCCTTCATCTGCCTTTAGCTTATTAAAGGCTAACTCTCCTGCAAGACCCATCATCATAGTCGCACAAGCAACTGCCTTGAACTTTTCTTCTTTATTTGCTACTACAAAAGCAGTTGTTAAAGCACTTAACATGCAACCAGTTCCTGTAACTTTTGACATTTTAGGACTTCCATTTTTAATAATATAAGCCTCATCTTCATATGCAATAATATCTATTGCTCCTGTAATAGCAATAATCGCCCCTGTTTTTTTGCTAAATTCTTTTGCAAAAGCAATGGCACTATCAATATTATCATCTGTCACAACATCAAGTTCACTTGCATCAACACCCCTTGTTTCACCTTGTCCAATTGCAAGTGTCTTAATTTCTGAAATATTACCTCTAATTACAGTGAAATCAATTTCCTCAATTAAGCCTTTGGCTGTTTCAGTTCTTAGTTTTGAAGCACCTGCGCCTACTGGGTCTAACAAAACAGGATGCCCTAATTCATTAGATTTAAGACCTGCAAGATACATTGATTTAATAGTTCTTTGGTTTAATGTACCAATATTAATATTTAACCCACCACAAATCGAAGTTATTTCTTCAACTTCTGCCATATCATCTGCCATAATAGGTGCTCCACCAACAGCAAGCAATATATTTGCACAATCATTTACAGTTACATAATTAGTTATATTGTGAACTAATGGTCCATTATTTCTTACATTCATTAATATTTCTTTAATCATTTTTTTAATTCTCCTTTAAATATAATTTTATTCATAATCAAGCTTAAACATATTACTAGTACCATTACAGGAATTGTATTCCCTATTGGCATAGCAAAATTCATAGAAATCCTATATGCAACAAATCCTATTAACCAAATCACTATATTTGTAACATCAAAATTTGTCCTTGACTTATCCTTTTTTAATATAAAGTAATCTGTTAATAAAATTGCTATCATCGGTGCAAATACTGATCCAATGAAGTACAGTAAAGTCTCTACCTTAGTTATTGTAGTAAACATTGCCAACAGTGTTCCAATAATAGTCACTACAATTGCAACTTTCTTTTCCCCAATTTTATTTGAAATACTTACAAAGCTAACCCCTGCTGAATAAGCATCAAGGAAAGTAGTTGTAACCGTACTAAGAATTACAATAATTATTGCTATTACTCCAAGTCCAGCTTTAAGCATTATTGCTGTAACATCAGATTCTCCAGTAAATATCGCTGCACCCATTCCAATAACATACATCCAGCAACTTACAAAGAAATATGTTCCGGCACTTGCAAGGGTTGCTTTAAATGGTTTTTCGGCAGTTCTTGTATAATCCGATATCAATGGTAACCATGAAAGTGGCATTGCAATTGATAACTCTATTGCTAGTCCAACTGTCATTCCAGTTTCACTTGCCATTGCTGGCATATCCCCTGTAAATACTACCTTACTTAAAATAATGGTCAAAACAAACAGAGCACTCATAGCAACTATGTTCAATTTACCCAGATTATTAATTCCTATGAGTATCCAAATACCAATTAATACACCTATAATAAGTCCCCAAATTTTTGGACTTCCTAAATCAAATACTGAATTTGCTGCAATAGCACCATTGAATATCATTATAGCGGTCCAACCCAAAAGTTGCACTACATTTAATACAGCAAACAGCAATGATCCTTTTTGCCCAAAAGAAATTTTTACAGTTTCCATTGCGCTTTTATTAGTTTGTCCTCCAATTAATCCCGCTGCAAATAATAATATACATCCTAGTAAATGTCCAATGATTATGGTCGCAAGACCTTTAGTAAAACCTAATGGTGCAACTAAGGCTCCTGTTAAAATTTCAGCTATGGATACTCCGGCCCCAAACCAAATTAATCCATTATTCCAAATTGTCGTCTTTCTTTCACTCATAATATTCCTTTCTTTCAATAAAAAAACGAAAAACACCTAATGCTTTCCGCTAAAAAAACTTCCTACGTTGGCATTATCCAAATCAGGTATAAGGGTTAAGCATTCGCTACTCTCAGCCATTTGGCTCCCCTGTCACTTATTCATATTAATTAATTGTACACCTTTATTATTTCTTTGTAAAGCAAAATACTAATTGATTAAAACCATTATTCGTGGTATGATTGTGTTATAAATTTAACAAAATAGAAAGGACACAATTATGTATAACACAATTAAGTACGAAGTAAAAGACAGTATTGCATATGTTACAATTTGCAGACCAGAAGCGATGAATGCTCTAAGCAATCAGGTTTTAGATGAGCTATATTTAGTTTTCTCACAGTTTGAAAATGACGATACAGCTCGAGTTGCGATTTTAACAGGTGAAGGCAAAGCATTTGTTGCTGGCGCTGATATAGCTGCAATGAATCAAATGACAGCTGTTGAAGGTAGAGCTATGATGATGAAGGGTCACAAAGCTATGAATCTTATGGAATCCATCGAAAAACCTATTATTGGTGCAATAAATGGTTTTGCTCTTGGTGGCGGATGTGAACTTGCAATGGCTTGCGATATTCGCATAGCATCAGAAAAAGCTAAATTTGGACAACCTGAAGTTAACCTTGGTATTATGCCTGGTTTTGGTGGTACTCAAAGACTTCCAAGATTAGTTGGAAGAGGCATGGGTAAATACTTAATTTTCACTGCTGAAATTATTAATGCAGAAGAAGCTTACAGAATAGGTTTAGTTGAAAAAGTTGCACCTCATGATGAACTAATTTCGGCTTGCGAAGCACTTGCTAATGTAATTATTTCTAAAGCTCCTATTGCTATCGGTTGTGCTAAAACTGCAATTAACAATGGTTACAACCTAGATGTCAAAACTGCTGGCGTATTAGAAGTAGAAACATTTACTGGTCCTTTTAGCTCAGTTGATAAAACTGAAGGAATGACAGCATTCTTAGAAAAAAGACCTGCTACATTCATTAATAAATAATCATACAATTGTTTAAAACGCTGAAGTAAACTTTCAGCGTTTTTTATTTATATTGCAATAAAACTAAAACCATTTCTCGGAATTGTGGCTAAAACCTTAATGCCTGTAAGCTTTTCTATTTGCATCCTGTTATCAACATGAATAATATTTTTTTCATCAAAAAAGTTCATAACAATTCCATATATGTTTATCCCCTTAGACTTGCAATAATGAGCAGTAAGAGCTGTTCCATTAATTGCTCCAAGTCCAGAATTTGTAACTAATATCACTTTACCGTTTGTAATCTTAATTATATCTTCTAGCATTATTTCCTCGTCTTTATCATCTCTAATAGGACAAATAATTCCTCCACTACCTTCTGACACAACAGCATCTAAATTTTTTGCAAATTCTTCATAATCATTTTTAATTTTTTTTAATTCTGGTAAATTATTTTCAACTTTAGCTGCAAGATGTGGAGAAAACGGATTTATATATATGTATGATACCTTTGTAAATTCCTCACCTAAAACATCAATGGCAATGTCCAAATCAGACTCTCCTTTTGTAAATCCACTTAATGCTGCTTTATAGTAGCCTACGCTTTTGTACTTATCCTTTAAACTTTTCAAAATTAATTTAGTCACATAGGTTTTACCAACATCTGTTCCTGTCCCTATTACAAAATAACTATCTCTCATCACTATCACCTATTTTAAATCCAAGTTCGTGTATTAAATTAATATCATGTTTGATAGAAACACCTGCAGTCGTAAGCATATCCCCAGTAATCGCTCCATTTGCAACTACTTCAAATAGTTTACGTCCTTTGTCTGCCATTAAATTTCTACCACCTGCAGTTCTAATACAGGCATCTCCTAATATAATTCTAAAAATATAAAAACTTTTCAAAATTTCATCTTCATCTAAAATATCTTTTTCTCCAAGTGGTGTTCCTGGAATTGGAGTTAAAACATTTATAGGAATAGATTTTATACCTAATTCTTTTAATTCCAGCGCCATTAAAACTCTATCTAGATAACTTTCCCCTAAACCAATAATTCCACCACTACAAACTTCTATACCTGCTTTTTGTGCATTTTTAATAGCTTCTATCTTTTCATCATAAGTATGTGATGTACATATTTTTGTAAAATAATTTCTTGAAGTTTCCAAGTTGTTATGTATCCTTGTTACACCAGATTCTTTTAGTTTGCAAAATTCTTCAAAAGACAATAGTCCATGAGAAGCACAAAGTTTAATATCACAGTTTTGCGCTATATATTTATACGCCTCACATACTTCATCTATTTCCATACTATTTAGTTTTCTTCCCGATGTTACTATAGAAAATCTTAATACACCCTTATTGGCATTATATTTTGCTTCTTTCAAAAACTCTTCTTTACTTAAAAGTCTATGCTCATTAAAGTCTAAATTGTAACTTGCCGACTGTCCACAAAACTTACAGTTTTCTGAACATCTGATGCTTTTACCATTAATTATTGTACAAAGATCAAAATCTTTGCTACACGTACTATCAAATACACTTTTTGCAATAAACTCCAAGTCTTCCAATTCCATATCTATCAAACTAATACAATCTTCATAAGTAAGACAATTATTTATAGCTTTTTTTATAAAATTATTATTCATTAAATATATCTCCCTTTTACAATTTCTAGTTTCTTGCTAACTATTGCAGCTATGATACACAAAATTATATCTCCTGGAATATCAAGGGGAAATGCAGATGCAAATATTATTGCAAATGGAACTGGTTCTCCAACATAATATTTCATCATCAAATATTTATATATAAATCCAACCCAATAAGTCACTACTAGACCTGCAAATGCTGCAATTAAATAAGTTTTTATATTATTTTCCTTGAATTTTTCACAAACTTTTCCAGCAATCAAGGCTGCAAAAACAAATCCAATCAGAAATCCAAAGCTTGGTCGCACTATATAACCAAGACCACCTCCTGCTGCAAATATTGGTACACCAGCTAAACCGATAAATATATACGTTAATACCGAAATATTTCCTAATTTAGATCCTAACAATGTACCTGCAAGAATTACAAAGAAAAATTGAAGTGTAAAGTAATCCATATAAGGCACAGGTATTTTAATAAATGCTCCTACTGCGATTAATGCTGCAAAAAGTCCTGAAAGTATCATCATGTGAGTTTTATTCTTATTCATATAAATGCTCTCCTTTTTAAAGTCAAATAACATTTATTAAATATACCACAAAAAAAGCATTCTTGTAAACCTTTTTTATTTTTAAGTTTACAAGAATACTTTTATTACTTTAAGTTAAATCCTGACTCTATGGCCTTTGATTTGCATACTGACTTACATAATCCACATCTAATACACTCAGGTGAATTAATATTTTTTGTAACATTTACATTCATTTTACATGCCTTATTACACGCATTACATGATGTACATTTATCTGTATCTATTTTCATTTGATAGAAACTATATTTATTTAATAGTCCATAACAGGCTCCAAGAGGACATAAATATTTGCAAAATGGTCGATATACAACTATTGACAATAATATTATTCCAACTAATATAAACATTTTGAATCCAAACAAAAATCCAAGACTATTTCTAAGGCTAGCATTTGTCAAAACGAGAGGAATTCCACCCTCTAGTGTTCCAACAGGGCAAACCCATTTACAAAAAAATGGATCACTCATTCCAAAAGCATTTGTTGCTATCATTGGTAATCCTATTACTAGAACTACCAACATAATATATTTTAAATATCTTAAGTATTTATCTATTATATCTGGCACTTTTAACTTTGGCGTTTTAATTTTATATAATAAGTCTTGTAAAAATCCAAATGGACATAAAAACCCACATATAAGTCGGCCAAATATCACACCAAAAAGTATTATTACTCCTATAGCATAAAATGCAAAATTTTTGTCTTTTCCGCCAATCACAGCTTGTACAGCACCAATTGGACATGATCCAATTGCGCCTGGACAAGAATAACAGTTTAATCCAGGAACACATACAGCTTTTAAATCTCCCTGATAAATCTTACCCTTCATAAAGCCTATTAAATATCCATTTGCAAGTGCAGTTGAGATAATCTGAATAATAGTTCTTCTTTCCATCATCCTACTCCTATGCACTCAAGGCAAATTCTAATTGCTTTATTTAAAACTTCATTTGCTTCACCTCTTGCTACCCCATAGAGTACAAATACCATTCCTACAGCAAGAAGCACATATTTAAAATATTTCATTATAACCTTTCTTTAATAATTTCTAAATATTTATCAGAAATTGGATCTCCACTTGGAACGCCTATGTGAGGCTCTCCAACTAATTCACCTTTCTTGTTTACAAATAAGGTTGTAGGTGTTGCTGTTACATCTTTTAACATACTTTGAGCAATCTCTGCATTAACCTTAATTGTTTTGAAGCTTTCGCTTTCCTTACCAGTTACTTTGATAATTGATTCTTTGCTTGCATCCTCATCTAAGTTTATTGATACTAGATTTACATTTTTAGGCAATTTTTTGTAAAGCTTTTTTAACTCAGGCATTTCTGTGATGCATGGACCACAGTTTAATGACCAAATATTTACCATTGTTAAATCATAATCCTTAAAAATTCCCTCCGTAACTTTTGTACCCTCTGCTGTTGTTGCTGTAAATTTACCTACATTTGCCTTCTCTACATCTTTGTTTCCACATGAGACAAATACACTTGCAGTTAACACTAGCAATACTACTAAAATAATCGTTTTTTTCATAACTTTAATTCCTCCTTGGTATAATATTATACCTTTATTCTTTTATATAAAACAGTAATATTATGATACTACACTGTAATAACAAAAACCAGTCACTATAATACTATATAAGCATTATAGGACTGGTCTAAATTTTAATTAATCAGTATACACTATTAATGATTATTCAGTCATACAAGCCGGTGCTGGTAATCTTTCAATCATCATATTAAACAAGTTATCTGTTGATTTAAGCGGTGCAACAAATTTTGCCTTTGAAACTACAACGAATTTCGGTTCTTCTGGTACCAATGCGCCACCTAGAACTTCACCAATTTCCGCATATTTGTATCTTGGAAGTTCATCATCCATTTCACTTGAAATATCTGATGTATCTTCCCAGTCAAATTCAACTTCATACACATTTGCAATTTCAGCGGCAATTTCCCAGTTATCAAGAACAATGCCTTCATCAATTGCTGCTTCTACTGATAGTAATCTTCTTTCAGTATTTGTATATGTACCATCAACACTAGCAAAGCCAGTTCCTGGAATGATAACATTAGCTTTTACAGCTGTTTCTGTTCCATGAGTATCAGACACCATTAAGAATTCTACACCCTTAATATCTGCATATGCAGGGTCTTCACCAAAGCATAGTAACGCTTTAACACCTTCCATAGCTTCTGCACCAGCAGTAATACCCATATCAACTAAACCTTGTGAGTTGTTCTTTGGTTTTATTACTAAGATACCATCTCTTGGTGTACCAATATGTCCAGAAAGTAATGCGATATTACCAATCATTGTCGCTGCTTCGGTTGTTACAAAGTTCTCAGCATAAACAATCATTGCTTTTTTTGCGTTTCCATAGATTCCAGCAATTTCTTCAATATCTTTTGATACTTTAACTTCTGCTAAGCTCTTCTTAAATGCAGCAAAACCTTTTTCTTTTGAC
This sequence comes from Anaerovoracaceae bacterium, assembly GCA_036637375.1. Lineage (GTDB taxonomy): Bacteria > Bacillota > Clostridia > Peptostreptococcales > Anaerovoracaceae > JAVWMQ01. The sequence goes on along the minus strand of JAVWMQ010000011.1, from coordinate 14,156 downwards.
TTAAATCCAAGGTCAATAAGTCCTTTTGCAATTTCTGCCAAAACTTCAACATCGTTTTTAGTATATAATACTTTTGAAGCAAATTCAAAGTGCTGATCATATCCTTTTGGATTAATCAGAATAACCTGAGCTCCTGCTTCAGCCGCCTGTTTTAGTTTAAGTTTAAGTACAGGGTTGTCTGCAGTATTAAATCCAGTAACTAAAATAACGTTTGTAGATAGTAACTCATTAATTGTATTTGGAGAAGAATCTACACCAAGAACTTTTTCAAGTCCGTTTTCTCTCTTGTTAAAGCAAAGTGTTTTAGCTCCAATTACTTCAGCAAGCTTTTTGAATGCATAAGCTTCTTCGTTAGTATATCTGTCAGAAATAGCAACAGCTACTGCATCTTTTCCATATCTTGTAGCAATTGATTCTGCTTTCTTTGCAGTAAGCATAATCGCTTCATGATAATCAGTTACTCTAAATCCATCGCCATCTTTGATTAGTGGATCTTCAATTTTGCCTTCTAGTACCGAACAATCAAATCCCCATTTACCTTTACCACATGCAAGACCTTCATTTACATATCCTTCTTTGTCAGGATTTGCCTTAATTAACATATCTCCATGTGTTTCTAGTAACAAGCTACATCCAACTGAACAGAATGAGCATGTTGTTTCTGTAACATCTGTTTCAACTGGAATTTCTTTTGCTACTGTCTGTCTTTCCTGTAAAGCACCTGTAGGACAAACTGTTACGCACTGTCCACATGAAACACAACCAGATTGTAGAAGTGGCTTTTCAAGGTTTGGCTTAACAACAGTATCAAAACCTCTGTTAACAAGACCTAAAGCCCCAATTCCCATAACCTCATCACATACTCTCACACATAGCCCACAAAGAATACACTTGTTAGGATCTCTCATAATAAATGGATGGTCGTCTTCAAACTCAATAGCATTCTTTTCGCCATCAAATCTTTCAGGTTTAACATCATATTGGTTAGCAAAGTCGACTAATTTACATTCGTAGTAATCATGACAACCACATTCTAAACATCTGTTAGCTTCTGCTACTGCATCTTCTTCTGAATATCCATCTGGAACAACTTCAGCAAAATTATCTTTTCTTTCTGCTGCTTCTAGAAGAGTCATATTTGGTCTAGTCATTTTTTCTCTATCTTCGAATGTTCTCTCTGTAATGTCGTCTCTAGTCACACTATAAGGTTCTTTGTAACTAGCTTCTTCGCCATCAAGGTAAGCATCAACAACCTCTGCTACTTTTTTTGCATCAGCGATAGCTTCAACTGCAATAGAAATTTTATCGTTACCACAGTCTCCACCTGCAAATACGCCAGGTAAGCTTGTTCTAAACGTTTCTGGATCGTAGGCAATTGCCCCTCTCTTAGTTTTATCAATTTTTTTGAACATAGATGAATCAACAGCCTGTCCAATTGCAAGGATTACAGTATCTACATCAATAGTTTCTGTTTTGCCTTCAACAGGAACTGGTCTTCTTCTACCAGATTCGTCTGGTTCTCCAAGTTCCATAACCTGTAAAACAACTTTATTAACTCTACCAGTTTCATCAGTTAAAATTTCAATTGGGTTTGTAAGGTTCTTGAAGATTACTCCTTCTTCTTCACCTTCAACTATTTCAATTCTGTCTGCTGGCATTTCATCTTTAGTTCTTCTGTAGATGTTGTAAACTTTGTCTGCACCAAGTCTAACTGCAGTTCTACATGCGTCCATGGCAGTATTACCACCACCAACAATAGCAACTTTAGTACCAATGTCCATAGCTTCATTTCTAACAACCTTACGTAAGAAATCAATACCACCAATAACACCCTTAGAATCTTCACCTTTACAACCTACACCAGTAGAAACCCATGCTCCAATACCAAGTATAACAGCATCAAAGTCAGCTCTAATTGTATCAAAAGGAATATCTACTCCAACTTTAGTATTAGTAATTACTTCAACACCCATTGCTTCAATTGTAGCAACTTCTTCATCAACAACTTCTTTTGGTAATCTATATTCTGGAATACCATAACGTAACATTCCACCAGCTTTAGGCATAGATTCAAAAATTGTAACCTCATGTCCACGCTGTCTTAAGAAGTAGGCTGCTGATAATCCCATTGGACCACCACCAATGATAGCTACTCTTTTGCCTGTAGCATCGTCTACATCTGGAATAAATCTTTCATCATTTAGTAAGTCCTGATCAGCTGCAAATCTCTTTAGCCACTGAATTGAAACAGGCTCATCAATTAGTCCTCTTCTACATTCTGTTTCACAAGGATGTGGGCAAACACGTCCAAGAGATGCAGGTAACGGAATTCTATTTTTTACAAGCTCTAAAGCTTTTTCGTATTCACCGTTAGCAATAAGTCCTACATAACCCTGACAATCAGTCTGAGCTGGACAAGCTAATACACATGGTGGTCTACAATCTCCAACATGGTTAGATAATAAAAGTTCTAAGTTAGTTTTTCTTGATTCTAAAACTCTTTCAGTTTTAGTCATAATTACCATATTTGGTGCGATTTCTGTTGCGCAAGCCTTACATAATTTAGGATTGCCTTCCACTTCACAAACACATAGACCACAAGATCCATATATTGTCGTTCTTTCGTCAAAACATAGTGTTGGGATAAAAATATCATTTTCTTTTGCAACATCTAAAATTGTCTGACCTGGAAGACCAAATACTTCTTTTCCATCAATATTAATTCTATATTTATTCATTTCGTCCTCCTCTTATTCAACTGTAATTGCATTAAATTTGCAACTTTCATAACATCTGCCGCATTTAACGCATAAATCCTGATCAATTGTATGCTGTCCTTTTGGTGCTCCTGTAATTGCATCAACTGGACATTTTTTGCTACATAGTGTACATCCAACACACTTATCAGTGATTTCAAATTTAATAAGAGCTTTACAAGATTTAGCAGTACATTTTTTGTTATAAATATGATCTTCATATTCATTTCTAAAGTACTTAATTGTTGTTAAAACTGGGTTTGGTGCTGTCTGTCCTAGACCACACATTGATCCATCTTTAATCTTAGAAGCAAGTTCTTCTAACAATTCGATGTCTCCATCTTTACCTTCGCCTCTAGTGATTCTCTCTAAGATTTCAAGCATTCTCTTTGTACCAATACGGCAATAGTTACATTTTCCACAAGACTCTTTACGAGTAAAGTCAAGGAAGTATCTAGCCATATCCACCATACATGTAGTTTCATCCATAACGATCATACCGCCAGAACCAACGATAGCTCCTGTCTTATTGATGTTTTCGTAATCTACAGGTGTATCGATTAATTCAGCTGGAATACATCCACCAGATGGACCACCCATTTGAACAGCTTTAAATGCTTTGTCTTCTTTAATTCCGCCACCAATTCCATAAATTACTTCTTTTAGCGGTAATCCCATTGGAACTTCTACAAGTCCACCTTTTTTAATTTTTCCTGCAAGAGCAAAAACTTTAGTTCCTTTACTCTTGTCAGTTCCCATATCACCAAATGCTTTACCTCCATTTAGTAAAATCCATGGTACATTAGCAAAAGTTTCTACATTGTTAATATTTGTTGGTTCTTGCCAATATCCTTTTGCAGCTGGGAATGGTGGTTTTAATCTTGGCATTCCTCTTTCTCCTTCTAGAGAAGCGATAAGTGCTGTTTCTTCACCACATACAAAAGCTCCAGCCCCAGCTTTTATTCTTAAATCAAAGCTGTAATCTGTTCCAAATAAATTCTTGCCTAAGAATCCATTTTTTCTCGCCTGATCCATAGCGTTTTCAAGTCTTGCAATTGCAAGAGGGTATTCTGCACGACAGTAAATAACACCTTCTGTTGCACCCATAGCAAATCCACCAATAATCATTCCTTCAATTAGAGAATGTGGATCTCCTTCTAGTACTGATCTATCCATGAATGCACCTGGATCTCCTTCGTCAGCATTACATACCATATATTTATTTTTGCCACTGTTAACTTTAGCAGCGTTCCACTTAAACCAAGTAGGGAATCCTGCACCACCACGACCACGAAGTCCAGAAACTTTTATTTCCTCAATTACATCATCTTGGCTCATAGAAGTAATTACCTTTTCAGCAGCCTTATATCCATCAACGGCAAGATATTCTTCAATTTTTTCCGGATTAATTAATCCAGCATTTCTTAGAACAACTCTTTTTTGTTTGTTGATAAATCCTTTATCTTCTTCTGAGATTGCATGAGCAGCATCAGCTTCTCCTGCAATTATATGTTTTTCTACAATATCACTTACATCACTAGGTTGAACTTTTACGTAACGTGTCATTTCACCATTATCATCATAAACATCAACAATAGGTTCAAGGTAACAAGTACCTACACACCCTGTAATATCTAGTTCTGCAGTTAATTTTTTTGATTCAATTTGCTTTTCAAATTCAGCATAAGTCTTTTTGGCACCAGTTGCTATACCACAACTTCCCTGCCCAACTACAATTTTCATATTATCAGCTACCTCCTACTTTCTGTCTCTAATACTATCTAATATTTCCGTAACAGTATCTTTAGTTAGGTTACCATAAGTTTCATCGCCCTCATCACTCTGAACCATCATAACTGGTGCTAATGAGCAACAACCTAAACACGCAACATTATTTAATGTAAACAAACCATCTTCTGTAGTTTCACCATCTTGAATTCCTAAATGTTCAGAAATCGCTTCTTCAATGATGTCAGCTCCATTAACATGGCAAGCTGTCCCTTTACATAGCATAATTAGGTTCTTTCCGATTGGTTCCATTCTAAACTGTGCATAGAATGTAGCAACACCATAAATTTTGGCAGGTTTAATACCTGTCGCTTCTGAAATATGGTTGATAGCATTTGGAGACAAATATCCATATATGTCCTGAGTATGCTGTAAAATTGTAATCAAGCTTCCTGGTACTTTTGCATACTTTTTAAGTACTGGAGCCAATTCCTTAAACTGCTGTTCTCTGTTTTCACAACAGCATTTTGTTTCACTCATAGTTTTCCTCCATTTTTTCCTTTAAGTTTCTCAATCTTCAAAATGTTGTAATATAAAATTTACCATTTATCCTACCGGTTATTATAACAAATCTATAACAAAAAAACAATATTAAAGACAAATCTATTAGTATATTTCAACAAAAAAATAGACAACATTTTTGTTGTCTACCTTAAACTTTTGACTAATCAAATACTCACTTCATAGCTACTCGATTTCTTTTTAGCATCTTAGAAAAATCAACTTCCATTACAAACAAACTAGCCACTAGCAAAAATGCACCAAAGTATGCTCTGCCTGATAAAACTTCGCCAGCTACTAAGAATGCTCCTATACCAGAAAAAACTGGTTCTAATGTAAATATAACCCCAACATGGCTAGCTGTTGTGTATTGCTGTGCTACTGCTTGAATTATAAATGCAATCCCTGTACAAAATACAGTTAGAAAGATAACTGCAAACCATACCTTGCCAGAGGACGGCACTTTAGGTGTTTCGATAAATATTGCTGTAATCGCACAAAGTATACCTGTAACTCCAAGTTGGAACACTCCAAGTTGAAAAGCATCGACCTCATCTTTACTAACTGCAATCTCAGTAATAAGTAGATCTACAGCATATGCAAATGCACATAATATACAAAGGATATCTCCTGATGCTAGTTTTAATTGTTCATTTAGAGTCAGACATGCAATTCCTATAACTGCCATTATAACAACAACAATGAATTTCTTGTTAGGAACTTGTTTCAAAAATATGAACGCTAACAGAGGTGTAAAGACTACTGCTAATGCACACAAAAATCCAGCATTAGAAATGCTCGTATACATAACTCCAAAAGTACACCCTATATATACAAAATATAAGGCTATTCCTACAAATATACTATACTTAATCGTCTCTTTGTTAACTGATTTAATTCTCGGAAAGGCAACAATGGAAGCAATAACGAATGCCCCAAAAAATCTAAATGTATTCAGAACAAAAGGTTCTAATTCTTCCAATGCAATATCCATTAACAAGTATGAAATTCCCCAACACAAGGTTACTAAAACTAACATCATGTCTGCTTTTAATTGTTTTGATCCTATTTTTTTACTCATATTACATCTCCGCTATAACAAGTTCTAACGCTAACTTACCATCAAGCAATCCAGTCTTAATTTTTTCATCCACACCATATGCATTAAATAATGTTCTCTTTAAACTCTTTATATGGTATCTTCTCGAAAAATTCATTGCCTTCTTAATTCTAAACTCATGAACCTTTAATAACCTTTGTATTTCTACAAGCTGCTTTCCGTCCTCAACTAATTCCTTAACTTCCAACATCAACTCAACTTGGGATACTATCGTTGCTAAAAGTTTATACTCACTTTCTCCTGCCAAAATCAAATCATTTAGAAGTCTAAAAGCTTCATCTTTTTTATTATTTGAAATAGCATCCATCATTTTAAAAATCCCATGCTCAATATTTGATGAAACCCCTGCAAGCACATCACTTGGTTTAATTTCATAATCATCACTATGAGCAATTATTTTTTGAATATCTTTGTCCAAATTATATAAGGTATAATCAATATCATTGTTATAATATCCACTTTCAGATATTATCATGTTTAATATTCCTCTCGTAGCTTCTTTCTTATTTGCTTTTAGTCTTTTATTCATAAAACTAATTAATTGACTTTGCCCTAAAGGTTCAAAGTTATAGCTTTTACATCCACTACTAAACCCTTTATCCATAGTTTCAGCTGCAAGTATTAGAAGTGTGTACTCTGGAATGTCTTTTATATACTCAATAATTTGATCTTTAAATTCATTTCTATAATTCTTTATTATGACAACTTTTTTCTCTGAAAACATTGGAGTTGTCTCACAAGAATTTACAATATTATCAAACCCCATAATTTCAAAATTAATAATATCAAGGTCCATACTTTTAGTCGCTTCATTGATATATTTTTCAACCAAAATATCAATAGACCAATCAACTAAATATTGCTCTACACCATATAAAAAAATAACATTACCTAAATTGTCACTTTTAATATCCTTACTAATTCTTTGAAAGCTATGCTCTCCCTTTTCATCATATCTTTTAGCCATAATTCCTCACAAAACTGTTTTAATTGTATATTTGCCATTTTTACACACAAAACCAACACCGCCTTTTGTATCAGTTCTATAAACAGCAGCATTGTTCTCTAGTAATCTATTAATTACATCTTTGGACGGATGTCCATAATTATTTTTTCCTACTTGAATTACTCCAATATCAGGTTTTACCTTTTTCAAAAAAGCATCTCCTGTACTGTACGCACTACCATGATGTCCTACTTGTAAAACATCTGCCTTTAAACCATCAATCAATGTTTCTTCTACGGCAAAATCCATATCACCTGTAATCAAAAAACTTACACCGTCACAGACAACATTTAGAACTAGACTCCTGCGATTTTCATCACCAGAATCTATTTCTTCTTTGTATTCAATTTTTTCCTTTTTTGTCGGCGAAATCACTGTAAAATAAAGATTTTCATCAACCTTAACTAAATTCCCTTTTGATAAAAACAAAAAATTTTCCTTTGTAAGGCTAGTAGTTTTTGATAATTCGGGTGACTGCATCTCGTTTCCATCATAAAAGCCTAATTTATCTACCTTTTTTAGTCTTGCTAGAGATGCAATTCCATCATAATGGTCGGTATCTAAATGAGTTACAATTCCAAGATCAATTTTCTTGACTCCATTTTTAAGTAAATATGGCATTAGTGTTTTTTTACCCATATCATAATTTTTCTTTCCGCCGCCATCAATTAATAAAGTTCTACCATTTTTACCTTTAAATAAAACAGAGCTACCTTGACCCACGTCAATAAAATAAACATTAACATCTCTCATATCATTGGCAAAAATCAATGTTAAAACCAACGAAATTATTATTAGTTTACACAAAGTCTCCCTGATTTTTTTGTGAATAGACCTTAAATATAGTATACTACAGTATTCAGAAGATAAAAAGAAATATATACTATAAAATGCAAATACAAAGAATATATATGGGCTAACAATATCAAAAGTTATTGCACCATCTAAATATATTAAATCATTACATTTAATTAAAGCGTTGACTAGAATTTCTAATATTGATATCAATATTTCCGGAACAAATCCTGCCATAAATTCAAATCCCATAGCAACAATGCCTACTGGGATAATTAACGAAGATATAAAAATACAAGGAATATTAGCAATCAATCCTGTAAAACTAAAAAAGTTGAAATGATATATGGTAAATGGTGCCATTCCAATCTGAATTACTATAATTGGCATAATCGTGTCTCTTACAAATGGAGAAATCTTATAATTTGAGAATTTAGGCAAAAAAGATGCCATTATAAAAATAGCTAAATATGACATTTGGAATCCCAAATTAAAAAGCTGCCACGGGTTTATTGTCAAAATAATTATAATCGAAACTGCCGCTGCTGTTAATAAATCATACCTCCTATGAATAAGCTTTGAAATAATATGAATTCCAATCATAAGCGAAGATCTAACTACAGACGGACTAAAATTTGCCAATGAGGAATATACAAATAAAAATACCAAAATCAACATATTGCTTTTGATATTTCGTTTGTTCTTCAAAAAAAATGCAATGAAATTATAAATAACCACCATATGTAATCCTGAAATTGCAAGTATATGAGCTATTCCATCTCTCTGAAATGTCTCATACACCTCTCCATCAAGCCCTTTATTATCTCCAATTAACATAGCCATGGTTATACCAGCTGCAACATCAGTCATTTTTGAATAAAGGCTATCATTCAAATTAAACCTAAACTGAGATGTATAGTATTCGTACTTTGACATTAATTCTCTAACTTCAAGGTTTTTTGCAGTCATAATGGTTGAAATATTACGTGTTTTTAAGTACATTCGATAATTAAAGGTCCTTGGATTTGTGTTTTCTTTTGGTACTTCTAGCTTCCCAGATACACTAACCTCTCGCCCCGGCAGCTCTCTATATTTTTTGATATCAAAATAACAATTAACTAAAACCTTGCTACTATTATTTGATTTAAGCACCAAGGAAAAATAGTTATTATCCTTCTTTTGAAGATCAGTAACCATACCAACTAATGTCACATCACTTCCCGATTGTTTAACTAAGCTATCATTTTCAATATTAAATATAGGACAAATAATTCCTAATAAAATAAATATTAACGAAACATAAATTCCAGTCAAAAATACAAGTGGTCTTCTCACTCTCACACGCAACCTTCTCTATATGCTTCAAAGCATTACACTTTATATTAACATTAATTAAGCCAACTGTCAATATTTTACATTATAGCTTCATCAAGTATAATTGTAAATGGTCCATCATTTACAAGGGAAACCTTCATCTCTGCACCAAAGCTCCCCGTTTCAACAATTGGTAATACTTCTTTGGTTTTATTAACCATATAGTTATATAGCTCCTCTGCCTCATCCGGAAGTCCAGCATCAATAAAACTTGGTCTATTCCCTTTTTTGCAATTTGCATATAAAGTGAACTGAGATATTAGCAAAACTTCACCATTAACATCGTTTAATGACAAGTTGGTTTTACCTTCCTCGTCTTCAAAAATACGTAGTCCTACCATTTTTTTTATGTATTTATCAGCAATTTCTTTTGTATCGGTTTTACCTATCCCAATTAAAACCAAAAACCCTCTATTGATCGCACCTATAACTTCGCCATCAACACTCACTGAAGCTTCTTTAACTCTTTGTATAACTAATTTCATAACGCCTCCTATTTCTCTGTCCTAACTTCACAATTAGCAATAATTATATCACCGGTATTCTGTCTTTAAAACCTTTATTTTTTGTAACTTTACCTACAATTATAACACATTCTTTTTGATACAAAACATATAATGTGGTATAATTTTGTATATCAACGTGAAAGGAAAAAAATATGGGAAGAAAAATTTTAAAATTCATTATAGGCATTTGTTTAGCCTTAGGACTATTCCTTGGTATTTATACTCTTACAGTAGTAGCAAATACACCAAAGATTACTCCAGATACTATTTACGATTATCTTGCAGAAAGTTCAACTTTATATGATGATCAAGGTCAAAAAATCGAAAATATCTATCTTGATAATGGTAATAGAACTAACATCAAATACGACGAAATGCCCAAAGATTTAATTAACGCAGTTGTCGCAATTGAAGATAAAACATTTTGGAAGCATCATGGTTTCAATTTTTTGAGAATGGCAGGTGCAATCAAGGATAGTATATTTAGTGGAGGAGATATTTCTGGAACAAGTACAATTACACAACAGCTTGCCAGAAACGTTTATCTTGCTGAAACTAAAAGTGTAAGATCCCTAAGCCGTAAAATATCAGAAGCATACTATACAGTAGTTATTGAAAACCATCTATCAAAGAAGGAAATCATAGAAGCATACCTAAATACTATTTACTTAGGGTATAATTCCTATGGTATACAATCAGCTTCACAGGCATACTATAATAAAGATCCAAAAGATCTTTCTCTTGCAGAATGTGTATCACTAGCATCCATTCCTAAAGCTCCAGATAGTTATGCTTTAATTAAAAGAATATCAAATAATACAAACGATACTACGACTACCAAAAGTGATAAAAAAGTTTTATTAGAAACACCTGAGTTCACTTATGTGTATAACGGCAAACTTAGTGAAAACCGTAGGTTAACTACTATTAAATTTATGAAAGAACAAGGATACATATCAGATTCAGAAGCTTTAACAGCTCAAAATACTGATTTATCAAAAAAAGTTAAAGTCACACTTGAGGGAGTTTCTGGTGGAACTACTTATTTTATAGATTATTTAGTTGATCAGCTCACAGACGAATTAATGACTCAGTATAACTATTCTAAAGCGGAAGCTCGAGAAAAAATATATGCCGGTGGTCTAAGTATTTATACTTCACTTAATTCACAAGCACAAAAAGCAGCAGAAGATGAATTTAATAAAAGCTACAACTTCCCTTCTGTCGCAAATACACGATATGACGGTAATGGTAATATATTAAATTATGGCGGCAATATTATGCTATATAAATATGGCAATTATTTTGACATAAATAAAAACTTTACCCTTACTCCAAACGATTACAAATTAAGTAATGGAAACATGATTCTCCGTGCTGGTAAACGACTTAAATTCTATGAAACAAACGTAAACGACGTAAAAGATTATAATATCGAATTTAAAGATATGTATACAACAGAAGGTGGAGTATTTAGCAGTATCAAAGGTGGAATCTTATTGGTCCCTGAAGGATATAAATCATTAGATAAAAAAGGAAATCTTATTATTGATAAATCATTCTTCAAAGATTATCCTAAGTTTTTCAAAAAAAATGGTCGTAATTATATTGCCGATCAAACTAAATACACTTTGAGAGCAAAAGTTAGGCAGCCTCAAGGAGCTATGGTAATTAACGACTATAGAACAGGCGAAATAAAAGCCATGATTGGTGGCAGAGATACTTCAGGTAAAATGCTATATAATAGAGCAATAAACCCAAGACAGCCTGGTTCGTCAATTAAGCCACTATCAGTTTACTCCGCTGCGCTACAGCAAGGTAAAGATGCTGTGTCAGAAGGAAAGCCAATGGATTTTACTGAATATGACAAAAATCAAAAAACAAGCTTATACGGAAACTACTGGACAGCTGCCAGTGGAATAAACGATGCACCTCTTACTATTCAAGGGAAAATATGGCCAAAAAACTGGTATAACGGATACAGAGGTGTTATGTCACTTAGAAAATCAGTTGAACAATCAGTCAATGTAAATGCGGTTCGTGTTTTACAGCAAGTTGGAAACGATTATGCCATTGATCAATTAAAGAAATTTGGTGTAACATCCCTAGTTACAAAAGGTGCTACAAATGATGAGAATGCCGCTGCCTTAGCTCTTGGAGGTATGGCACAAGGAATATCCCCTTTGGAAATGAGTGCCGCTTTTGGAACCTTCCCAAACAAAGGTGTTCATGTTGCCCCAACTTCTTACAAAAAGATTGAAGACAAAAAAGGAAAAATCATACTAGAACCAAAACAAAAGAAAACACAAGTTGTTGATGAAGATGTTGCATTTATTACACAAGATATATTAAAAACAACAGTTACAAATGGTTTAGGTAAATTTGCAGCAGTTCCTGGAAAACCAACAGCTGGGAAAACCGGAACAACTACTGACAAAAAAGATATTTGGTTCTGTGGCTTTACGCCCCAATATTCAGCAGCATTGTGGATTGGAAACGACATAGGACTTCAGCTAAGCTCAAGTTCAGATGCAGCAACTAGACTTTGGAGCAAAATAATGACTGCCGCAACAGCCAATATGACAGGAGATTTCCCTACTCAACCATCAAATGTGGTTTATTACGGTGGTGAGTACTTTGTAAATGGTACTGAAAGTAGTGCTAGATATGGAGAAAAAGAAGAAAAACCTAAGGACGAAGAAAATACAAACGAAGATGGCGAAAATACACCAAATAATCCAGGAATACTTCCTGATAACCCAGATCCAAATGTACCGCCAAATCCAGATGGAAATGATGGGGATGGTAACAACCCCGATGGAGAACCACAACCTCCACAAACACCATAGAAAGGAATTTATGGGAATAATATTAGCATCCGCCTCACCAAGGCGACTTGAAATTTTCCAAAAGAATAATATTAATCCAGTAGTAATTTGTTCAAATGTAGAAGAAGTATTACCAATTGCCCTTACCCCTACTGAGTCTGTTATGTATCTATCTTTAATTAAGGCATTAGATATTTACTCAAACAATTCAGAAACAAAAGATATAATCGTAGGGGCAGATACTTCAGTTATTGTTAATGACAAAATACTTGGCAAACCAAAGGATCAAAGCGATGCAAGAGCGATGATTACATTAATTCAAGGTGGTAAACATAGTGTTTGTACTGGAGTTACAGTTATAAACCCAACTACAAACACCATCAACTGTTTTTTTGATGAAACTACAGTTTTTGTAAAAAATATGACACAGATAGAAATAGAAAAATACATTTCTACGGATGAACCATATGACAAAGCTGGAGGATATGCTATACAAGGCATATTTTCGAAGTACATTGATTTATACCATGGTGATTATGATAATGTTGTTGGCTTTCCATATAATAAATTCATTAATAACCTGTCAAATACCAATTTTTTGACAACTAAGTAAGGAGGCGTACTATGTACTCTAATAGAAAATATTTAGAAAAAGGTTTTACTCTTGTTGAACTAATTGTAGTAATTGTTATTTTAGCCGTATTAGCAGCTATTTTAATCCCCTCAATGATCAAATATATAGACAAAGCAGAAGAAAAAACTTCAGTTACAGAATGCCGTAGCTGTGTCCTTGCAGGTCAAACTTTGGTAAGCGAAAATTATACTAAATTCAAGTCAGAGGTTGTTGATCCTTACGAAGCTGTAAAACTTGCAGAGGTTCCTGGCATAATTACATACTCAAAAGTTGAATCTTCAAAAGTCACCCACTTAAACTACGCAAATTCACCATTCTTGGTTAAGTACTGTAGTTATGGTGGTAGTGATAATTGCGGAGTTAAAAAAACCTATACCGTGTCAAAGGAAACAGTTACAATTAGCGAAACACTTGGTAAGGACACATTTATTAATTTCTATAAGAACTTACCATCAGCTTTTGTTGGCATGCAAATTGATAGATTTGGACTATACTCACCTAATTCTTTCGCAAGTCAAATTCTAAAAAAACTGCCTCCTGATCAGCAATATTTTTTGCAAACTAACTCGTGGTCATTTTATAGACCAAGCAAAAACGCTACAAGCGATATTGTGTTTTATTTTACTAAAGATGAAGTGATCCACCCTAAAGGCGAAAACGTATCTCAACTTAAAGTATACAAATATGATATCAAAACTGATTCATTTTATTCAACAGAAAATGGCATAGTTAAGGATGGTCGCATTAATGCTCAACCTAATGCTGTTTGGACAAAGGTAGATAAATAAAATATAAAAAACTGGACAATAGCTTGTCCAGTTTTTAAATGTTATAATTCTAGTTCATAC
>JAVWMQ010000010.1:0-45192 GCA_036637375.1 Anaerovoracaceae bacterium | reverse complement strand
AAAAAAAACCGATTGCAAAAGGTTTTTTCCTTCGCAATCGGCAATTTTTGTATTTATTTATAGGCTTTTTGTACATACGCACTTGTAGCAGTTTTTAACATTCCGCCATACCCAAGTTTGAATTTCACAACGTCACCTACTTTGTAGTTCACATCTGAGTCTGAAACATTTAGAATCATATGGTCTGAACTAGCTCCAAGGATTTGAACTTTTTCATCAAGAGGTTCCATACTGTCAATTGCAGTGTCCTGCTGACCTATAGCAATTATTGCTCTCTTAATTACACCTAGATCCTCATAAAAAGGTACATTTCCAAAAGCATCCTTGCCAACCTCACCAATTGGTTTTGATGGTTTTTCCTTTAGTTCTACAATTTGTGCTTCTAAGATTAATGCATCATCAGTTGTCCCTTCCAGTCTAGTCCCATAAGCTGTATCGTTTCCAAGTAGGAACGCCTCGCCTAATCTTAGATTATTAATTCTCTCTGGAAGTTCTCCTTTGGCAATTAAGTAAATAGAACTTGAATTTCCTCCAGATACAGTGTTAAGCTTAATGTCAAATTTAGCTTCGATTCTATCAGCAAAATCCGCAAGCTGTGACAGATTATCATGCTTAGGAATAATTGCACCATAGCAAGTTAGGTTTACACCAATTCCCTCAAGAACAATGTTTTCCATATCTAAAATCTGTGCAACTGTATCAAAGATAGCATCTTCGTCTTCAAAGAATATACCTTCTCTAAGATCTCCCAAGTCAATCATCAATATAATCTTGTGAGTTTTGCCCTGCTTGCCAGCTTCCTCATCTAACATTTTAATGGTTTCTAATTCTGAGTTAAAGCTAACGTCTGCATATTTAATTACGCCTTCAATTTCGCAAGCCATTGGTAGTCTTAATAACAAAGTTTCCTTGCCATTTGCTCTCGCAATATCTGCATATGATGCTAGGTTTGCTACTCTTGAATCTGCCATAAAGTCTACAGCAGGATGAGTTGCCACCATTTCAGCCATTTTTGCATCTGCACAAAGTCCTTTTGTTACAATCATAAGTGAGCATCCGCCATCTTCTTTGGTTATCTTTGCAACGCCATCAAGGTTGCTTCTAAGTTTATCAATATCAATTACTAATCTAGGGTACATCTTTAAACCTCCTACTTCTTAGCTGCGGCTTCTCTCGCCTTTTGAGTCATTGGCGAATCAATGTTATCCTTTGAAACTTCCATTAAATCTTCAATTGAAGTTTTGTCAGCCTCATTCTCAACATATACTTCTCCTCTTTCCTCTGCCTGTTTCTTTTCAAATTCTCTAATCTGTTCTGAAACATCAAAGCCTTGCGCCTTACATTCTTCAAGATGCTTTCTGTATTCATCATCTTTAGCCTTTTTGACTGCTGCCAAATGTTCTAATTCTTTTTGGTAGCTTGATTTTGCTCCAGGTTTAATTTCTGGGAATTTAATGCCTAAACTTTTTTCAAGAAGTTTTTCTGCAGCTTCCTTATATTTCATAGAAAGAGCGCCAAGAGATGCCATAATATAGTCATTATCAACTAATATTTCAGCGTGCTCCCCTGGAATTAACATTAACCCGGAATCGTTGTGGGTAGTAATTTTTTTCATAATTTCAACCCTATGAGGTAGCCTTGTCAATGCTCCGCCTGTCCCAACAATATATTTTACCTGTGTTAAGTCCTTACCCTCTGCCAAAGTTGTCCTGCCAGATGGCCCATAAACATATCTGATAGTTCCAGCATGTCTTTCCACTGCCTTCAAAACAGCTTCTTCTGTTAGTCTTTCAACTAATTTAAATTCATCTTCTGTCTTAGGTATAGCTACATAGCTTTCCAAGGTTTTTTCAATATCAATTCCTTCTAATTCCTCTACTAGCTTTTCATAGCCAATTGATTCAATTACCTTATCTCTATTGACATAAACCCCTAAATCACCCTCAACAGTTCTCTTTGCCTTTGGCTCTGGATTTACCAAAAGCCTTGAAATTTGATCAGAATCCTCTGTTACTGAGTGAAGGTCTGTAGTTGCGCCTCCAACGTCAAGAACAATAACATTTCCAATACATTCATTTAGAAGTTTTGTACACTGCATTACTGCTCCAGGAGTCGGCACAATTGGACCACTAACCATATCTCTAACATGAGACATACCAGGAGCATGAATAATGTGATCTTCAAAGGCATTTTGAATAACCTTTCTACATGGTTCTACATTCAAATCGTCAATTCTCGGATAAACATTATCTACGTTATATAATTTTTGTCCACTTTCTTCGTCAAAAATCAATTCCATTTCCTCTTGATTTTCTACGTTTCCTGCATAAATAATTGGTACATTAAGCCCCATGCCTCTAATCATTTCAGCGTTTTCGATGGCTGTATCTCTTTCACCATAGTCAACACCACCTGCAATTAATATAAGGTTTGGATTTACGTCCTTAATCTTTTTTAGATCGGTTCTCCTTAACTTACCTGCTGTAATGTAATGAATAATACCTCCAGCACCAAGAGCTGCCTCTTTTGCTGCTTTTGCAGTCATATCATAAACTAGGCCATGAACTGTCATCTTTAGTCCACCTGCCGCCGAAGAAGTAGCTAGCATGTCATCGTATTCAATACTATCAATGCCTTTGCTTTTGCACAAATCATCAATGGCACCTTGTAGTCCTACACGAACATCACCCTCCAAAACAGAAGTTGGCGCTTGTCCCTGCCCCCAAAAAACCGGATTATCTCCGTTAATTTGATCAAAAGCATTTACTACAGTTGTCGTTGAACCTATTTCTGCTACTAAAACATCTACCTTCATACTTCCTCCACAATTCTTATTTAATATATCTCATATAAAACTTCATATCTGCTGGCTTAAATCCAATCGCTTCATAAAATCCACTTGCTTCTGGATTATTTGCTTCAGCATGAAATTGTATTCTTCTAAATTTATTTTTGTTTGCGTAATCTTCTATCATATGTATTGCATCACGCCCGATTCCAAGATGTCTGTATTCTTCTCTAATGAAAAAATCATCCACCATCAAAGAATCCCCATTTGCCCAAACACTAAAGAATCTTACAATATTAGCAAATCCTAAAACTTTGTCGTTATGTACAAATAGAACAAGTAGGATATCTCCTTCTTTTTCCATTGCCGCATCAAAAGTTTCCTCTAACTTCTGAGTTGAAACGGCTGCTGCTTCACTCCAAAATTCATTATCTCCTGTCTCATACTCAATAAACTCTTTGTTAAGTGCCACCCAGGTAGCTTTATCTTCTTTTTTGCATAAGCGAGCTATCATTTTTAACACTCCTTTTTTAAAAATAGGGGCAGGTTAATTACAACCTGCCCCTCATATTTGTAATAAATTATCACAGGTGACTATTTTGCGTTTCTTCTTCTCTGTCTTTCTTCAATTAGGAAAGAAGCTACGTCGATACCATGTGAGTTTCTACCGAATGCTGCATCGATACCAGTTTTAACTCCTTCTTCAGGAATTACCTGTGTACCACCAGCTACGATAATAACGTCATCTCTGATGCCTTTTTCTACTGCAAGCTCATGGATTCTCTTCATGTTCTTGTAGTGGATGTTGTCGTGTGAAATGATTGTTGATGCTAAGATAGCTTCAGCCTTTAATTCAACTGCTGCATCTACTAGCTTTTCAACTGGAACAGAAGTTCCAAGGTATTCAACTTCGATACCAAATCTTTCGATTCCGCCATGCTTAATGTCGATGATTTCACGAAGACCTACTGAGTGTTCGTCTTCACCAACTGTACCGCAAACAATCTTTAGAGGATGTTCAGAAATATCTTCTCTGATTTCATCATCTGATAAGTAATGTGGTTCTGGTGGAATAACAAGTTTTGAAACATCAACGTCAAAGTCAACTTTACCTTTAAGTTCAATTCTTGTTCCTTCAGCTTCCTGCATAACTTCTCTTGAAATTACTTCAGGATCTACTAATCCTAATTTCTTAGCGATTTCAACAGCAACAACTTCAGCAGTTCTTCTGTTTGTAGGAATCATCATAGAAATCATGATAGTACCATCAGCTAACCATTCCATTTCAGGTTTAACGATGTCTGTTAATCTGTATTTAGCTGTTTCAGCCATTCTAGTGTGAACGTTATCGTTTTCATCTAGTTCATCAATGTAAACAATCTTGCTTCTGTCTTCAAAAGTACATCCGCCGATTAATGCAGATGGATCTTCTGGGTTTCCACCGTACTGTTCAACATTATTTCTACCAAAGTGAGCTGTTACTGGAGCCATGTAGTCTTCGTCTCTTTCGTAAACGAATCCAAATCCAATACCGCCTTCGATTTTACGAGCGATACCATCTCCGTTTCTAGCTGGATATTCAGCTGAATCTACGAAGAAACCTTCTTCAACAGCTTTGAAGTATCCACCAACTTCAAGGATTTCTTCCATGAATAGTAGAGCTTTTTCTTTGATTTTTCTAGCGTTGTCTCTTAAAGGACCATCCTTTTTAAGTTCAACCATTTCCATTAATCCATCAAGACCGATTAATGTCTGCTTAGCAGTGTCGCAAGCTTCCATGTTGTAGATATGCCAAGGAACGTTTCTACCTTCGTCAGGTGTAATTGTTGACTGGATATCTGCTCTAGTTAGCTTAGAAATCATCATATTTAATACGTGAGTTACTGTAGCTTCTCTAGCTGATGAATCGATGTATTTTGTATTCTGCTGAGCTCTCATCTTATATCTGTCACAGATGTCTCTTAATGCTACTGCATATGGTAAGTCCATGTACACGCAAGGTGCTGGAGTAGCTGTTGGAGGTACTGTTGATAGACAAATATTTTCTGGCTTAATTCCAACCATTTCAGAGAATTTAGAGTTAATAGCGTGCTGAACGATAAGTTCAGGCATTACCTTCCAAGCTTCTCTAGCTGTAGCATTAGCATTGTGAGCACCGTCAATCTGAGCGATGTCAGCCCATGCTAGAATTCTCTTAGATTCGCAAGCGTCTACAAAAGATCTAACACAGTTAATGTTTCTGTAAAGTACGTTGTACTGAGGATCCTGGTGAGCACCATTGATACCTTCTTCAGCGAACATTACAGCAACGTCAGGACCTGCTACGCCTGAAACGTATGAATGATAGTTGATTGGACGACCAACTTCATCTTCGATTAAGTCACAAGCTTTTCTCTGAGCTCTAACCTGTTTTCTAGTAATTGGAACACCGCCGATACCCTGTGGAGTACCTTCGATTAGTCCATCCATATGTGACTGACCAGCAGTTCTGATAACCATTAAGTGGTCAGAACCGTGCCAAGCTCCCATTCTCATTCTTCTGATATCATCTTCAAATCTACCTGAAGCGATTTCAGTAGTAATAGTTTCTCTTGGCTGTGGGTCAATGTTATCAAAATATTTAGCTGGAGGTAGTGGAACTCCATTCTTCATTGGTTTAGAAGCATCTTTGTATGTGAAAGGTCCCATCTGTAGATTTTCTACTGGTTCTCTCCATACCCAACCTTTTCTTCTTGGTGCATAGTTTTCAAGGTCTTTTAAGATTTCTTCTACGTCTAATTTTTCGTTGTAAACTAGTTCTTTCATCTTATTTACCTCCCTTGAATAATGCAACAGCTTCATCCCAGCCTTTTCCTTCAGCTAGCATTGTTCCTGCTTCTTTAATTGAAATACCTTTTTCTTTTGATAGTCTGTATACAACATGACCTGCGCCTTTGCCCATAAGTCCTCTGTCCATACAACCTTCAACGATAGGCTTTGTTTCAAGAGAAGAAATTCCCATTCTTAATAATACTGCTCTTTCTACTGAAGGAGTAGTGTTTTCTCTTCCTAAGTCTAATAATGGCTGTACTACCTGCTCTGTAACTGCCCAGAATCTATCATATAGTTCTTTGTCAGATAGGTCAGCAATATGTTTTCTGCGTTCTGCAAAATCGTCTGCTCTTTTCATCCTATTAATTTCCTTTCATTAATAATCAGGAAGTATATCAAGAGATGATATACTTCCCTTGAAAATTATAAACTGCTAATTACGTTTTTAACCCATTCAACATCTGTCTTAGTATCTGCAGCTAAGAACTCGATGTCTTCGTCAGTTGGTTCATTTGTGTAAGTCTTTAGTGCTGTTTTAACTAAAGATGTTCTCATCTTGTTAAGGTCTAAATCTGTAGCCTTAATTAATGATGGGTGGCTAGGAAGAATGATGTTCTTTCCTGGAACCTGATCTTTAGGATCACCAAATACGATTTCAATTCCGTTTTCTCTTGCAAATGATAACTGAGGCTGAATATGTTTTCCAGCTCCTGTGTATTCAGTTTCCTGTACAACTAGGATCTGATCCTGGTCCATTTCCTGTGCAATTGCAAAAGCAGCTGCTAGTGAAGTGTTTCCAGCTGGTCCTTTTTCTAGTCCTTCAAGTGTAGCTAAACACTCAGTTACATAGAAAACGTCTCCCTGTGTAATTGTAACATATCTGTCCATGTATCTTAGTGGTCTTGCAGCTGATCTTGGTACATCAGATCTGTCAGGCCAGTTTGAGAATGGAACACCAAATCCAGTGTGTCCAGTTGTAAATGATTTTAAGTTAAATGCTTTGTCAGAAGCCATGTGTAGTCCTGATAGGTCTACTGAAGCAGCAACGATTTTTGTATCTGTTGCGCCAGCTTTGATAAGTCCTCTAGCAGTACCAGTTAAGTTACCACCACCAGCATTAGTTGCAACAACTACATCTGGATCCTTACCGAATTTTTCTCTACACTGCATTGATAATTCATAGCCAAGTGTTTCAACACCAGCAATACCAAATGGTGAGTATAGTGAAGCATTGAAGTAACCAGTTTCTTCAAGCATTAATAAGAACTTGTAGAATAATTCTGGTCCAACTGTAAGCTGAACAACTTCTGCTCCTAAAGCTTCGCAAGCTCTAGCTTTTTCGATAATTTCAGGCTGTCCAACTCCTTTTGAGTCGTAGCATTCCTGAACGATGATACACTTTAGACCATATTTTGCAGCCTGAGAAGCTACAGCAGCACCGTAGTTTCCTGAAGTTGCAGAAATAACACCTTTGTATCCTAATTTCTTTGCATGGTAGCAAGAAGTAGCTGCTCTTCTAGCTTTAAATGAACCTGATGCATTAGCTGCTTCGTCTTTAACAAAGATTCTAGCGCCTTTACCTTCTGGTGCACACTTTCTAGCTAGTGCAGTTAGGTTTTTAAGTTCAACAAGTGGAGTTGCTCCAACACCTGTTTCAAGCTGCATTTTTTCCATTTCTTCTAATGTGTATCCAGCTTCTCTCATCATTCTTTCATAATCAAAAGCAATTGAACCGCTTTCAAATTCTGAGTAGTCGATTTTAATTGAATCTACCATAATTTCTGGCTTTCTAGCCATTACGGAAGTGTAATCATTAGCTTTAGTCATTATTTGTCACCTCCGAATAAAATTTCTCTAACCTGTTTGTCAATTGCTACTAGCTCTGGTACGAACTTACCAAAGTCATGAGTGTAGTAAGGATTTAGCTCAACTAAAGTTCCTGTTTCACGTCTACCTGTTACTGTTTCGATTTCTACTTCAGCACCGATTTCTGCATCAGCCTGTAAAAATCCTTTAACCCACATTTCTAGAGGTACTTCTTTAGTATCATCTGGAACCTGTGGTGCTCTTTCAGCTGGAGTAAGAATAATTTTGTGGATTCTAACCCATTCGCCTTTTTTAACCATGTTAATAGTCTCCTTTTTACATAGTGCAAGGCAGAACTATAATTTAACTCTGCCTGCACGTATTACTAGTTATATTTTGTATTATAATTGACTCAATTATTTAACAATTTTTTTGTCTTCGTTGATTCTGTCTCTTAGGTCTCCCATTAAAGCTCTTGGAATTGGAAGAGAAATCATTGTGTGAAGACCAGCTCCAGCATTGATAACCTGAGGAATCATGTTAGCGCACATTGCGATTGTTCCTAGACCACCTTCGATTTCAGGGCTGTTTACCATGTTGCAGTTAGGAGTTCCTTTGATAACTACATAGTCACCAGTCTGAACGCCAACCTGTTCTGGTTCGATCTGCTGTGGATGTTCCATACGAACTTCCATTCCGTTGCTTAGTACAGCATCTGCAGTCATAGCAACACCAGCACAAGATCCAGCAGCAGCAAATCCGTATGGAGATTTTCTGTCAACGTCAGTTGTGATTGGTTCCATATCCTGAGCAAACTTGTCAACTCCTAGACCTAGACCTTCAGCGATCATGCCAACTGATTCAGCAAATCCTACGTGTCCAGCCATTGTTCCGTTAGCTTTTCTTTCGTTGAATTCTTCAACAGAAACGCCAATTCCCTGTTCTTCCATTACAGCAGGTCCGAATGGAGAAAGTGAGTTTACTCTCTTTGATAGAATGTGTTCAACATCTGTCATACAACCAGTCATAACTAGAACTAATAAGTCCATGATATGTCCTGGGTTGATTCCTGTTCCTAGGCAAGAAACGCCATTAGCTTTTGCAATTTCGTCAAGCTGTGCAGCTAATTCAGGATTCTGAGCAGCTGGGTAAGCCATTTCTTCTGCAGAAGTGATTACGTTGATTCCCTGTTCCATGATGAACTTTAATCTTGGGAATGCATTCTTTGTGTAAGAGTCTGTGCAAAGAATAACGATATCAGCTGCGCCTGGTTTAATTAAATCTTCAGCTGCAGTGATTAGTACATCTTCTCTATCGCCTTTTTCTGTCTTGATGTAATCAAACATTGAAGTTCCGATTTTTTTGCCTCTACCAGCAACTCCAACAATATCTACACCTTTTTTTGTTAGTAGCATGTCAGCAACTCCGCCGCCCATTGCACCAAGACCCCAAATAATTACTTTTACGTTTTTCATAATCTTGTTCTCCTTTTCAATTATAAATAAAATTTTAATTTAGTAACTTTTTAATTACACAAAGGCAGTGCCTTTATGTCCAATAACATTATACACTAAGAGCCTAATGCCACCAAGAATTTTCTAACAATTTCTTGAAAAAAGGGCTTTTTCGCCCTATTTCATGCAAAAAACTTTGCACTTTTGTGCAAAGTTTTTTGCGGTTTTTGTTTTATAACCCATATTTTTTTAATTTATGTTGTAAAGTTTGCCTTTTAATTCCCAAAAATTCAGCTGCTTGGGAGATATTCCCCTGTCTTGCTGTCATAGCCTCTGCCAAAATACCTTTTTCCACCTTTTCTAAATAGATATCCATAGGCTCTTCTGATGGATTGTAGTTACTATGAAGTGGTCTACCATTTTCGTTCATAGAGTTTAGTATCAAGCTGTTTTCTTGTAGAAATACATCTTCTTCACCTAGAGCTACAGCCGACATTATGGCGTTTTCAAGCTCACGCACATTTCCTGGAAAGTCATATTCATAAAGCTTACGCAACGCAATTTTTTCAAATCCTGGAACATACTTACCCATTTTATCCCTATGCTTTTCTAGTAGTGAGTATGCCAACAACTCAATATCATCAGGTCTATCCCTAAGCGGTGGCAAATTAATATTTATAATATTAAGCCTGTAATATAAATCCTTACGCAATGCACCTTTTGCAATTAACTCAGCAACAGGTTCATTTACAGTTGCAATGATTCTAACGTCTATAGGAATATCTCCCGAACCTCCAACTCGTCTAATGTACCCCTCTTGCAAAACACGTAGTAGTTTGCTTTGAAGTTCATAAGGCATTGCCGAAATTTCATCAAGCAATAATGTCCCCCCATTGGCCTGTTCAAAGAGTCCTGCCCTGTCCTCAGCACCAGTGAATCCACCTTTTGATGTGCCAAACAAAATACTTTCAAGTAAACTTTCCGGAAGCGCTGCACAATTTTGCGCCAAAAACGGTCTGCCCGCTCTCCTCCCACCATAGTGAATGCTTTGAGCAAAAAGTTCCTTGCCTGTGCCAGTCTCCCCATATATAAATACAGAAGCACTTGTATTTGCAGCTTTTTTGGCAATTGCCATTTGACGTTTAAACTCTCTGTTCTCGCCTACCAAGTCCGCAAATGTATATCTATTAATCTTTGGAGTATACGATCCCCTATCTTTGAACTCTTTTTGTTGTAATTCCATTATAGTATTTGTCATATACTTTATACTCGTTATGTCATTGGCAATTTCAACAGCCCCTGCAATCTTGCCATCAATTATAATTGGCACTGTTGAGTTTACAGTGGTAATCTCCTTGCCGTACTTATTAAGGTAACTTTGTTCCTTATTATATGTAGCTTTTTTCTTTTGAAGCGCAATATTAAGAGTACTTTCATTAAGAGGAATATGGGAAAAAGCTTCTCTAAAGGTTTTACCCAAAATCTCTTCTCGCCTAACTTGTTCTAACTCTGCCATCTTGGCACTATAAAATATAGTCACACCGTTTTCATCAACTATGTGGATACCCTCATTTATAAGTTGTGCTAGTTCGGTAATAATCTTTAGATAATCTCGTGCTTTCATATACTCTACCTTCCTCCATATTGAAATTGTAACATATTAAAAGGACTAGAGCAAATAATTTTGCACTAGCCCAATAACTTTTGTTAAATATTTCTTCCATGAAGTACTTTGTATCCTTTATCTATGTAATAACACATAAATAGTTGCATTCCTGTTGCCATTATAATTCCAATCCCTGCAATAATATACTTGAGGATATCTGGGAAAATAAATGCCAAAGGTATTATAATCATTGATGCAAAAATTATTGTAATTCCCCATTTAGACATTGAAAAACTCTTTTTTGCCATTTTGATTTCTCCATGCTTTGCCAAAAGCTGCGCTACACCTCGAATCCCAAGGTAATAGGTCATAGCCATGCAAAGGGTATTTATATAATCTGCAAACATTACATCTATCTCAATGAAGGTTAGCCCTCCATTTCCAAGTTTTAAACTATTATAAATCAATATGCTTTCAACAATAAGCGAAATCGCACCTACTATACCAATGAAAAAAGTTTTTTTGAACTCTGTTCGGTATCTTTTTGCGCCAACAAGGCCAAGTATTATAAATATCCATGCCAAAAAATGCACTCCTATATTTGCCATCTTTACAATGTTGATGTCTTTCCATAAATCCACTACATTTGTAGCTAGTGTGGCTATAGTCATAAGTGCCAAACCAGATACAACCAGTTTCATGCCATTTAAGTTGTATGTTCCTTTTCTCAAATCACTGCCCTCCATTTAGTTATTATTACATATTTGTTGACTTTTTTCAACTTTTAATGTATCGTATTTAAGCGATATAGTAGAGAAAGGAACAATCACATGCGAATAAGAAAAGAAACTCCAGAAATGGAGGAAGATGAAATATTATTTTTGGCAAAGGTTTCAGATGCCCTTGCACATCCAGTGCGAATTAAGATTTTTAGATTTATAATGGCACAAAATACCAAACGTGAGTTGGTTTGTAACAAAGATGTTGTATCAACCTTTGACTATGCACAAGCAACCATATCACAACACATCAAAACCCTAGTCAAATCTGGACTTGTAGATGTGCAAAAGAAGGATAAGTTTTCATATTATTATGCTAATATAGGGTTATTAATCAAATATGTTAATATTACAAAAAAATTCTAAAAAAAAATCATATCTTGTTAAAAAGGTATGATTTTTTATTGATAAAATTCTCTAATTTATTCTCGAATCTCAATGGCATTTGAAGGACATTTCCCATAGCAATTGCCACAGCGGTCACATCTATCATCAATAATTTTGAAAGGATCCCCCTTCTCAATTGCCGAAAACGAACATCTTCGCCTACAACCGTTACAACCAACACATCTATTTGTTATTACAAGCCCTCCTGGGTTATTGTCCATTCCCCCAAATGAAAACAATCTTCTCTCTATCTTATGATCACGATTCACCTTAGCATAATCATAGTCGTATATTTCCCCTTTTGCCCTATAAATCACAAAACACCTTGTCATCGGGTACTTATTTTTGTCAAAAACTGCCACATTAAAAAGTTCAGTTTCACTGGCCTTTTTTGCTACTTCATCTTCTGTAAGCTCCCTAATGTCTCCACTAATTCTAATTGTGTACCCTGGATTAAAAAGTGGCAAATTATTTTCATCATGCCCTATCTTTGATGTAGGCCAAATACCAGATGCCGCAACTTTGCCACTCCTTTTTAACTCACGATAAAAAGGCTTAACGCTCATAGTTCTAAAATATAGCCCCTCATCATCATAAGCAAAGAAGTGTGCAATCCTCGATTGAGGATATCCTTCATCATCAATAGTGGCAAATGAAAGACTCCCAATCTTATCAAATTCTTCATAAATTTCTTTAATGTTCATTTTCTTTTCCCCTCTACGCTCTTCCTCTTGCTATCTTACATCCAGTATGAAATATACCAAAAAGAAAGTTATTATCAGTACCATTAAACTCGATGTAATTAAATCTCCTACAGGCGCATCCTTTTTTTGTTTAAATTTAGGTGGCTTATTTTTACCCATATAAACTTTTGCAATTATTGCATTTAATGGTTGCTCTGGATTATTTAATCCCACCTTAAATGTATCTGCCCCTTGATGCACAGCCTTTGAAGTTTTCCTAAATATGAGTTCTACAAAATTTGCGGTACTCATAAGGAATGTAATTCCAGGTTTCCTAAACACCCAGTCCACATCAAGAGAAATAGTATCGTGAGGCTTCATAATTCTACTAAACATTGTAAATGAAATTATACCTCCAGCAAATATTCCAACATATTCCATAATGTGTTCCAATGTAAATGGATTGATGTCCGTTCCAAAAGGCAGGATATCATATAATATACCTGGGAATATGCCAATCAAAACACACAGTATAGCAAGAATTATCATTGCTAGATTCATATTCCAAGGTACTTTTTGAATCTGAATATCCAGACTCTCCTCGCCTCCATTTTTGAAGAATACAAAATAATTTATTTTAAGTGTAATTGATAACAATGTTCCTACGCCTGCCAAGGTTAAAAGCATACCAGGTACTACATAATGCCCTTCATGAATAGCTGCTGTAATCAAACCCTTACTAGCAAATCCATTTAAAAACGGTAATCCTGCAATTGCTAGAGAACCTATCAAAAATGTTATTGCCGTCACTGGCATTTTTTTGTAAAGGTCATTAATATCTCCAAGCTCTGTAATCTTTCTCTTGCCTGTTGCAAACACCAAAGTTCCAGCACCCATTAAAAGCACACCTTTGTAAATAACATTATTCACAGCATGGGCTACAGCGCCATCAATTCCCAGCTCACTTCCGATACCAATTGCCGCCACCATCATACCTAGCTGACTTACAATATGATATGAAAGTAACCTTCTAATATCGTTTTCTATTATCGCCATAGCAGCACCAAATACTGCCATAAATCCACCAAGCCAAATTACCCATTCACCAGAACCCGCAAATAAACGAATCATAGCATAAATTGCAACCTTTGTCGTAAATGAGCCCATAAACACAGTGCCACTAATTGTTGCTTCTGGATATGCATCTGCCACCCAAAAATGCACAGGAGGAACTGCACCATTGACAAAAACGCCAATTAGTATTAACCAAAACGCCAAATCATTTGTTCCAGAAATTTGTCCAATCAGATTAATTCCACCAGCAACTTTAATCAAGGCACCCATCATCAAAAGATTTCCACCCAAAAAATGAATCAACAAATATCTAAATCCAGCTTTTCTAGCCTTTTTGGTTCTACTTGCCCAAATCAAACATAGGGAAGACACAGCCATTATTTCCCAAAACAAAACCAGTGTAATGTAATCTTTGGCAAACACTACACAAATAGAACTCCCTGCATAGATTAGAGAAGCTGCAATTTCACCTTTGCCCTTTACATTTAACGCATAAATTCCACCTACAAGACTTATTATCAAAAATATCAAAACAAAAGCCTTGGAAAGCTTATCAACATTTAGAAGCTGAAGGTCTATTCCATTAGCAAATCCATAAGTTAGCGAGGCTCCCTCTTTAAGTGTCAAAAACGCCAAAATCCCTAGTACTGGGAATAAAAC
This sequence comes from Anaerovoracaceae bacterium, assembly GCA_036637375.1. Lineage (GTDB taxonomy): Bacteria > Bacillota > Clostridia > Peptostreptococcales > Anaerovoracaceae > JAVWMQ01. Next base: position 31,144 of record JAVWMQ010000010.1, on the reverse strand, counting down.
CAAAGAAATTTGTCGTAGTTTTTGTGGCAATATCAGTGCCAAAACTCCCCCAAATATCAAGATTAATCCTGGATGTAAACTATTCATGTTTATCACCCCCGTCTTGATAATAATCTGGTTTCCTTTGTATTAATTTTGCAAGTATACCTTTTGAAAATCCAATTAACAAAACTCCACCTACAAGGCTAAGTCCCAAGTATTCAACAAAAACCATCATTTGCCACCTCCAAATATCAACAGAGAAGCATCTTGTGCTAGGTCAAATAAATTCAATCCGAAATTCGGCATAATTCCCAAAGTTACAGCCAAAACTGCTCCTGCCACTATTGGAATTAACATCCATTTGTTAGCTTCCCCATACTCCCCTTGAGTATGCTGGTCGCTATCCTTTTTAAATGCCATAACCCCAATTGGTATTAAATATGTAACAGCTAACAATGCACTTGCAACTAAAACTCCTGCAAATACTGGTTTACCTGCCATCAAAGCTCCTTGCATAATGTTCATTTTACTTACAAACCCTACAACAAAAGGTAACCCAGCAATTCCAAAGGAAGCAACAGTAAATGCTCCCATAGTGATTGGCATTCTCTTGCCAATCCCCACCATTTCACTTATGTTTTGCTTATGAGTGGTTACAAAAATTCCACCTGCACACATAAACAGTGTAATCTTCATAAAGGCATGAGCCACAATATGGTACATTGCACCAGTAACGCTAACTGGTGTCAATAATGCAATCCCCAGAACAATATATGAAAGCTGACCAATTGTTGAAAAAGCTAACCTAGCCTTTAGATTGTCCTTCTTCATAGCTATTAACGAGGATAATATTATCGTTAAAGCAGCCACCCATGTCAAAATTTCTGCACCACCAAATGCCTTCAAGAAATCAGTATCAAATACATAGCACATGATTCTAATAATGCAAAACGCTCCAGCCTTAACAACTGCTACAGCATGCAGAAGTGCGCTAACAGGAGTTGGTGCAACCATTGCCGCAGGAAGCCAACTATGAAGTGGCATTACCCCTGCCTTGACAAGTCCAGAAACAACTAGCAAAAAGAACAAAATCAAGCCCGTTGTATTTGATAAGTCTCCCACCTTAATAAATCCACCTGGCACAAAGTCTACAGTACCACACTGCAAATAGATAAACGCTATCCCAACAAAGAATAGCTGGCCACTTACAAGGGTGTACACCAAATACTTACGCCCTGATGATTTACCCTTTTCATCTCTGTAATGCACCACTAAAGGATATGTTGCAATAGTCAATATTTCGTAAAATATAAAAAATACAAATAAGTTCCCTGCAAAACAAAGACCAATTGTCGTTCCTATGCACGTTGCAAAAGCCGAATAATATCCTGTTTGGTTTTTTTCCTGGTGTCCACGCATATAACCTACTGAGTAAATTGATGCGATTATCCATAGCAATGAAGCAACACTTGCAAACAAAAGCCCGCTTCCATCAACCTTAAAGTAAAAATCAATTCCTTCAACAACCCTAAATGCGTTTAATTCAAGTTCCATACCGCTTTTAAAGTCCATTACTAAGATTACAACGCTACCAAAGGTTATTAAAGTGGCTAGGAATGTAATTGCCTCTCTAATATTTTGAGTTAATCTTTCTCCAAAAACAATTATCAAAAGACCTGCCACAAAGGGTGCAAATATTCCAACTAATATTCCTATCATAGTGTTGCCCCCTTAACAGTTTCCATCAATACATCAACTAAATTTAAGTTTAGCAGTCCAAATCCAGCGATTAATATGCCCATAATAACCAATGACACAAGCATAGGTAAAGGCATTTCAAATTTGCCAAAGTCCTTGTTGTCCTTTGATTCTACTTCTTTGTTCATAAATAAATTCTCAATTATTCTAAAGAAATATACTGCATTTAGTAGCGTACTGATTACCAAAACGCCTACATAAATGTATCCGCCATCAGCCATAGCTCCAAGGGCAATATACCATTTACTAAAGAATCCAACAGTTGGAGGTATTCCTATCATAGATAGCCCTCCCAAAATTATTACAATTGATGTTATTGGTGATTTTTTGTATATCTGTCCTAGCTCATCTAAATTATTAATGCCATATTTATACTTTAAGGCTCCTACTGCAAAAAATAGTCCGCTCTTAGTTATTGAATGATAGAATATGTGTAGCAATGCACCTAAAATTGCATGTGCATTTCCAATGGCTATACCCATTCCAATATATCCAATTTGAGCAATACTCGAATATGCCATTATCCTACTTAATCTTGTTTGTGTAATTGCTTTTAATGATCCATATATAATTCCAACAGATGACAAAATCCCTATTATAACCAAAAATTCCTTTACATGAACTGTCCTATCATTAAACATAAACAAAAAGAATCTAACCATGGCATAGGCTGGAACTTTTGCCATAACTCCAGAAATCATAGGTGCTGCCCCAATATGTGCATTGGAATAGGCAGCTGGCTGCCACCCATGAAGTGGGAACAATGCCATTTTGACACCAAATCCAATTACCATCATCGCCATTACTATTACTGTTACAGGATTTTGCTCAACTTGGCTAAGAATACTTGCAATATCGCTCATATTCAAAGAACCCGTTTCCCCGTACAAAAATGCAACACCAAGTAAATAAAATGAAGCTCCAATAGTCCCAATAACTAAATATCTAAAAGCAGAAATAACCCCTTGACCCTTGCCCATAGCAACAAGTCCATAGCTTGTAAGGGAGGTTATTTCTAGAAATACATAGAAGTTAAAAACATCACCAGTTGCTGCCATCCCAATTAAGCCTGTTGTAAGCAAGCTCAAAAGCGCATAATATCCACTAATTCTGATTTTTTCGCTATCATATTCAATTGGATAACTATATAAAGATGTGATAAATCCAAGTACACTAATTAAACAGATAATCAAACTGCTAATTGGATCTAGTACAAACTCAATACCAAATGGTGGTTTCCATCCCCCAAGGTAGTAATGAATTTCCCCACTAATAATCACCTCTCGCAGTAAAACTCCTGACAAGATAACTAAAATAGCCATAACAATTGGCGTGACAATAGCTGGAATCCTCTTGTAAATTTGTCCAACTACAACGGACATAAGCGCCCAACCCAAAGGCACCAAAATAATTAAAATAGGTAAGTTATGTATCATATATCTTCTCCCATCTTAATTAATTCTGTTTCGTCAACAGTTCCATATTTATGCTTAATCACTGCAATTAGCGCAAGCCCTACCCCCGTTGTACCAAGACCTACTACAATTGCAGTAAGCATTAAGGCATGGGGTAATGGGTTTACATATCTCTCTGCATCAAATATCCCCTCTAAAGTAACAGGAATTGTACCTCCAGTTTTTTGAGCTAGACACAGAAACAAAAATATAACAGAAACCTGCATAATATTCATACACATTAGCTTCTTCATATAATTCTTGCATATAATCATTCCAAATATCCCAAGGCAAAACAACATAATTGTTAGTGCATAAATACCTCGCACCTGCAAAAAAAGGTTTATCTGATCAATCATCTAGCTCCCTCCCTTCAAGTACAGCCTCAAGCATAGCAATTATCGTTGCCATAACGCAAATCGTAACACCTATCTCTATTAACAATATTCCCATTGAGTGCAGTTCACCATAATGAAGTCCCAAAGGAAGTTTGCCATATTCCAAGTATTCTCCTCCAAATACCATAGTAACTATGCCCACCAAAAAATATATCATAACGCCAATAGCCGAAAGCGCCATTGCGAAATTTTGACTAATTCTAATAGCCTTACCTCTAGTTCCCATAAAATTAAGCAATATATAAGCTACTGCCATTAAAGCTCCTGCTTGAAATCCTCCTCCAAGACTTATTTCACCATGGAACAAAACATAGACTCCGTATATAAGTAACACTGGAACCAAAAGAGGTATTATGGCTTCCACCTCCACGCCAAGTTGCTTCTTGATAATTGCACTTATCTTGATGGTCCTTCTCCAACCATATTCCTCTTCACCTTGTCGCTTCATCAACATTATTAACACAACACCTAGCCCTGCCACAAATAATACTGTACTTTCCAAAAGCGTATCAAATGCCCTGTAGTCTGCCAAAACTCCAGTAACCAGGTTTGGTGAATTGGTATCTGCCACACCATTAGCAATAAAAACTGCAGATACATGTTTGTTTGGAGGAGATGCTGGATCTCCAATTGCTGGCAAATAAACCGTAGTTGCCACTCCAATCATCATTACAATGATACATAGTATTCCTCTAAATATTTTCTTCATTTGATGTTCCTACCTATCTTGCGCATTGCTATAACGAAATAAATAGTCGAAACTACTCCAATTACTGCTTCTGTAAATGCAACGTCTGCCGCACCCATAACAATATAAAGGAGCATTGCACAAAAACTAAATGCAGCATAAGTAATAATAGATGCAAGTAAATCTTTAGTAAAAATAATTGTAATCGTAACTACAATCAAAAATACGAGTAGCAAACCCTCAATTATCATTATCTGCATTTTTTTCCTCCTTACTTATACCATGCTTACTTTGGTATGCTGCTTTGGCAATTAAATGTGTCCCTACTGTGTTGATCATAAAAAGTGCCAAAATTATAAAAAATATCTTAACCGATGTAAATGTCAAACCATCATAGATAAAAAGTCCAATTGCCATTAATACAAAGGCGAAGGATTCCCCAACACCTGATGCGTGAAGTCTCTTGTAGAAATCATCAAACTTCAAAACTCCAACGGTAGATATTATCATAAAGATGAAACCACTAATTAAGAATCCACTTGCTAATATTTCTCTAATCATCTTTTTTTCACCCCTACAAATTTAGCTATAACTACTGAACTTATGAACCCTAGCACCGCATACGAAAGGGCAATATCAACATACATATCAGGGCGACCTTCTCCAAATCCAACTAATATTATAATCATTATGGTATCTGTGCATATTGCAAAAATCCCATTTAATCTATCATAAATGGTAGGCCCTTTAATTACTCTATAAAGCATCATACCTATTAAGATAATCATGCCTAGCAGTATACCATTAATCAACGTTGTCATAAGGCACCTCCTTGCTCATTTCCACCAAAACAACCTCGCCAAATAAATTGCCGATTCGTTTTTGCATTTCTCCTGACGCCATACCCTCTGCTGCACCTTTTGATATTGCATGAACATGATATGTGTCACCATTTGTAATGTCTATAGTTACCGTTCCTGGTGTTAATATAATTGAACTAATTAAGAAGGCTTTCGCCATTGGATTTTCATAATGACATTTGAATTTCATTATGGTTGCTGTTGTTGTGTTTCCCTTTAAAAGGATAATTGAAACCACACTAAGTGTAGCTATAAAAATTTGGTATAATAACCAGAAAAAATATGTTAATAATCTAAAATAATTTAGTGAAAGTACAAATTTATTACTCCGCTCCTCAAAAAAGAGTGGTAAGCATATCCGGGCAACTATTCCACTAGATATTAATCCTATTGCCAAGAATTTAAAATTCAATTGGCCCGATAATATCGCCCAAATAGCAAATAAAACAAGAGTAATTTGCAGCCAATATTTCATTCATAACCTCCTCGTCATTTCAAGCTAGCCTTTACCTCTTAACTTTTGTTATTAATCTTTCGTTTTCTTTCACATTCATAATTGATAAATAGTTGGTAGTGGTTAATCACTCATACTTATTTGTGATATCTTTCGTTTCTAATAATTTTGAAACTTCTATACACCTGCTCCAACAGAAAAACCCTCATCATTTGATGGGTAAATGTCATCTTTGAAAAAGACAGTTTAAAGTCTGCCCTGTCCATAACATCTCTCGAAAGTCCCATAGAACCTCCGATAACAAAGGCAACATTACTCTTGCCTGTATTTCCAAGCTCGTTTATTTTGCCTGCCAGTTCCTCTGATGTCAATGCTTTGCCTAATATTTCAAGGGTTATTACATAGTCATCTTTTTTGATTTTATTTAAAATTGCTTCTCCCTCACTCAAAACATCGTCTGTAGGACTTTCTTTGAGCTCCACAATTTCTATATTGCAGTATCTTGTTAATCTCTTTTTGTATTCATTGGCAGCATCTGTGAAATACTTTTCCTTTAGCTTTCCAATACAAATTACTTTTATATTCATTTTTTATACCTCAAACACTTGACTCACTTCATCTTGAACTATTACCTCAACGTGAAGCTGCATAGGCATTGACAAATCTCTCTCTGCCATAGTGTTTTTGACTACAATTTCAGCCATATCTGGTGAATTGTTTTCTTGACTTAAATGTGCCAAAAGCACTCTCCTATTTTTGCTATCATATTCTACTAAATCACAAAGGCAATTTCCAGCAGCTTCGTTTGAAAGATGTCCAAAATCCCCTAGTATTCGCCTTTTGACACTATATGGATAGCTACACATTTCAAGCACACGAGGCTCATGGTTAGCTTCAAGCACAAGTAAATCTGCATCTTTGATTTCATCAAATATATTCTCGCAAATATGCCCTGTATCTGTTACTATACTCAAAGTTTTGTCGCTTTTACAAAACGTATATCCAACTGGTTCTGCCGCATCATGGTGAATCTCAAAGGATTTAATTTCAAGGTCATCTATCCTAAATGCTTCACCCGTTATTATTGTGATTTGTCGTTCCTCTGGCACTAAATCCTTAATTTTTTGCCATGTTCCAATATTACAAAACAAAGTAGCATTTGTAGCCTTTTTCATCAAGATTCTAATGCTCTTTGCATGGTCTCCATGTTCGTGGGTAACTAGCACACCCTTGACATCTGCAATATCTGTTCCAGATTGTTCAAGTCCATGTAGTATTTTTTTGCCGCTTATACCTGCATCAACTATTACGGCGGTTTCTCTAGTTTTAACTAAATAGCTATTTCCCTTGCTACCACTAGCAAAAGAACAAAATTTTAAACTCATACTATACCTTCCTATCTAAATTATTGTACCATATAGGTTTTTTCCTTGCTAGTATTTCTTTTATGTTGCATAATTAAGGTATATGATTTAAGAAATTAGGGGGTTATATGGCTATTTTAAAAATACACACTGACGGTGGTTGTTCCGGCAATCAAAATGATGAGAACCTTGGTGGCTGGGGTGCTGTTTTGGAATATGGACAACATCAAAAAACTTTGTTTGGTAGTGAAATAAACACGACAAATAATCGTATGGAAATGACAGCTCTACTTGAAGCTTTTCGTGCCATCACTAAGGAAAATCAAGTTATCCACGTTTTTTCTGACAGCAGTTATCTAATGGACTGTTTTAGAAAGAAATGGTATGTGAACTGGGTGAAGAATGGCTGGAAAAACGCTTCCAAGAAACCAGTTGAAAATCGAGATTTGTGGGAGGGATTGCTTCCATACCTTGATAAACATAATATTTCATTTTTTCGTGTCAAAGGTCATGTAAACATCAATAGTTCCTCAACGGATTTAAACAAATTATACAGCAAGTTTATTGAGTGGAATGGAAATCAATTCACTTATGATGATTTCATCCATGCAACTGAAATGAATTGCCTTGCTGATGAACTAGCAAATAAAGGAATAGATGCAGTTAGATAAGTACCAATAACTTTGCAGAATTTTCTTTACAAACAAATAGAATCCAGCTATTTCTAGCCGAATTCTATTTTTTATTTACACTATTTAATTAAACTACTGGAGTTGTAACTGGTGGTGCTACTGGGTACTTAATTAGTACCTCCTTAGTAACTTCTCTGCCATTACTTCCTACATATTTAATGATTGCTTTTGGTGCTTTTTCTTCAAGGCTAATCATTTCAACAGTCAAAGGTATACTTACACCCTTTTCTTCAATTTTTGTTTTTGCCAAAATTGCTGTTCTAATTTGTAGTGCTGTTTCGCCTTCCACAGCATTATAAGAGTCAATTGTAGTGATTACAGCATCAGGTTCAATTACATTTCTAACAAATGTCTTTGTTGCAACTTTGTTGTTTGCTGGATTTGTAACAGTTACCTTAATCTTATATTCGCCAGCCTTTTCAAACTTATAAGCTTTTGCTTCTTCTAGTGTTAGTGGTTTATATGATGTTTCTCCTTGGGCTTTAAGCTCAACTTTCATCTTGCTTGTCAAATCCACTCCATTCTTAGTTTTTGCAGTGATTCCCTTAACTAAATTAGTATCCCCTACAAATGTAGTTCTACCTTCATCAGTAATTGTTGGGGCTAAAGTATCTTCAACAACAACATAAAAAGCTTTTTTTGATGTTCCTGAATACTTATCCTTTACACTATATGTAATCTTGTATTCGCCTGCTCTATTTGTGTTCATCTTGTACTTCTTGTATTCACCGTTAACCTTAATATCAACCCTCTCTACCTTTAGTAGATTAGATACATTATGTTTAGCATAAGTATTAACAGCCTTAACACCTGATAATAGGTTTACCTTTTCACCAATCTGGAATTTACTTTTTTTGGTTTCACTAAATGTAATCTTAGGACCTTTTAATAAATATCTTGGATTCTTTGGATCTGGATCTGTAGGATCCCATCCTCTAGTCCCACTAACCTTAATTGTACTTGGTTTGCCTAGTGGCCCTGGGTTGCTACTGCTATATATTGAAACCTTTGTACCAATACGGCAATTGTCATAAATCCATTTTGCATCCATTGTGCTAAGCCTTACACAACCATGAGATGCAGTTCTACCAAGTTTATTAAATTCTATTAAACTCTGATCGCCTTTGCCTCCATCTTGGTAATACCAAACTGAATGGAACAATATACTACCTACAATTCTTGTGGAATACTGCCCCTTTACATTATTAATCAAGCCTTTCCATTTATATTTAGCAGTTGTATTAAAAGTGCCACTTGGTGTATTGCTACCACCACAAGATGTTACCATTGCACGAATTGGCACCCACTTTTTGCCTGTGTTTTGATACACTGTCGCTACATTCGCCTGTTTATTAACCTTAATCCAGTATTTGCTGCTTGGTGCTGCCATTGCTTTATCTAAATCATAGGATAAACAAGTTGTCGCAACCATTGCTAATACTAACGTCAAAGCCAATATCTTTTTTATTTTCTTCATTTTCCCTCCTTTAAACCTACTCTCCAAATTAAACTTAACCTAGATATTATAACATACCCTCTTGACTCTTTACAAGTGGTATCGACTATGCTAGAATCACCTTAGAACCACCCAAAAAATCCCTCCACATGATATTTGACTTGTGGAGTTTTCTTGTAATAGGAATAATTTACATATTTTTATAAAGGAGCAAAATAATGATAATTGTACTTAAAAACAATGCCGATGAACATCAAGTCAGCAATCTCAAGGCATGGCTTGAAACTCAAGGCTTAAAAATACATCAAAGCACCGGGGAAACTACAACAATACTCGGTTTAATTGGGGACACTTCTGGGGTTGATATGAGTTTAATCAAATCCCTTAATTCTGTTGAAAACGTAATGAGGATCCAAGATCCATACAAAAACGCTAACATCAAGTATCACCCACAAAAAACAATTGTAGATGTAAACGGTATTAAAATTGGAGATGGCAATTTCCAAATGATAGCAGGGCCTTGCTCCGTTGAATCCATTGATCAAATATGTTCAATAGCCGAAGAAGTCAAGGCTGCAGGTGCAACAATCCTTCGTGGAGGAGCTTTCAAACCTCGTACCTCTCCTTATGCTTTTCAAGGTATGCGAGAAGCTGGTATAAGCCACCTTCTTGAGGCAAAGAGGAGGACAGGACTGCCTGTTGTTACAGAGGTTATGGACATCTCACACTTACCACTTTTTGAAAATGTAGATTTAATCCAAGTCGGTGCGAGAAATATGCAAAACTTCGAGCTACTCAAAGAACTTGGTAGAATCGACAAACCAGTCCTACTTAAACGTGGACTATCAAGCACACTAAACGAGCTTTTAATGAGTGCTGAATACATTATGGCTGGAGGTAATGAGCAAGTAATTTTGTGCGAAAGAGGTATTAGAACATTTGAGAATGCCACACGAAATACTTTGGATTTATCATCAATACCATTGTTAAAAGAACATACACATTTACCAGTTATAGTTGACCCAAGTCATGGCACTGGCATAGCAGCTTTAGTTAAACCTATGTCTTTGGCAGCCGCAGCAGCAGGCGCTGACGGCCTTATGATCGAGGTACACAATAACCCTGAGCAGGCACTTTGCGATGGCCCGCAATCAGTGAAACCAGAAGAATTCAAAGATATTTTGGAATCAGTTAATAGACTTTTACCTTTTGCATACAAAGGATAGATAAATTATTAGGAGGCAATAAATATGGAACTTACCATCAACACATCAAAACCTTACAAAGTAATTATTGAAAGAAGAATTCTTGATCAAATCGGTCAAACATTTGAAAACGTCAAAGCTGGAACTAAGATTTGTATAGTTACAGACGAAAACGTTCATCCTCTTTATACAAAAATTTTGGAGAGAGGCTTACACTTGGTAAACCTTTACCCTCATAAGGTAGTATTTCCGTCATCAGAAAGCACCAAAAGCTTTGATGACTTAGCTAATTTAACCAACTATCTGGCTAAACAAAATTTCACTAAAACAGATTTTTTGATAGCCTTAGGTGGTGGTGTAATCGGAGATTTAACGGGCTTTGCAGCTTCAATTTACCAAAGAGGTATTAGGTACATTCAAGTTCCAACTACTCTACTTGCAGCTGTTGATAGCTGTATTGGAGGTAAAACTGCAATTAATCTTGACTCTGGCAAAAATCTTGTTGGCACAGTTTGGCAACCGTCAGGAGTATTCTTTGACAGCAAAGTGCTTGAAACTCTGCCTGGCCCAGAAATAGTTAACGGTATAGCCGAAATGATTAAAACAGCTATAATTGGGGATTCTAAGCTTTTTGAAAACCTAGAAACAGCAGGCAAAAACGGTCTTGGTTCAATTATCGAAGATTGCGTTTATAGAGCCTTGACTGTAAAAAAAGGAATTGTAGAGGCTGATGAATACGAATCAAATCAAAGATATCTTTTGAACTTAGGTCATACTGTTGCTCACGCAATTGAAAAATGCAGCAACTACCAAATTTCTCATGGCAAGGCTGTTGGTATTGGAATTGCTGTTATGGCTAGAATTTCAAGAATTAAAGGTATATTATCACCAGAGAGCGAACTTCGTATCAAAAAGCTACTGCTAAGTTTTGGACTTGAATTAAACTGCCCTTTTACAGCTTCAACCCTTGCAAAAGCAGCAGCTTCAGACAAAAAAATCAAAGGTGATGAAATAACAATTGTTATGCCAACAGATATAGGTCATTGCCAAACACTAACAATTAAGCTTGCCCAGTTAGAGGAACTTTTGGCACTTGGCATTGTTTAATTCAATTATTATAGGAGCGACAAAATGGATGTAAAAATTTTTGGAAACAAACTCCAAGGTCAAATCCCCGGCATAATTTCCAAATCCCATGGTCACCGAGTTTTAATTTCAAATTATCTTGCCAGTAGTGAGATTTTGCCATTAAACAACATTAACCAAGATTTAGATGCAACTATAGACTGCCTCAAATCTTTAAAATATAAACAAACCACATTCAAGTGCAAAGAAAGTGGAACTACATTGCGATTAATTCTCCCTGTTACTATGGCTCTTTGCAAGTACGGGGAGTTTTTTTGTGACGGGAGTCTAAGGTCAAGGGACATGAAACCACTACTTGATACCTTGTCCCAAAACGGTGTTACTGTCACTTATTCAAATGGTACATACATAGCCCAAGGGCAGCTAATTGGAGGCGACTTCCTACTTCCTGGAAATATTTCCTCCCAGTTTGTGTCAGGGCTTTTATTTGCCCTACCACTAACCAAAAACGGCGGAACAATAACTCTAACAAGCCCCTTGGAATCTCAAAGTTACGTTGATTTAACCATAAAAGTGCTAAAAGATTTTGGTATTGAAGTTAAAAAGGTGGATTCTGGGTATTTAGTAAATGGAATGCAAAAATATCAAAAACCAAAGAAAATTGAAATAGAAAAAGACTGGTCAAATGCTGGGTTCTTTTTGGCTGCTAATGCCCTCGGGTCTGACGTTGAAATTGAGGGATTAAATAAAGAGGCACATCAAGGTGATAAGGAAATCTGCCATATCATACAAAAGCTACAGGCTAGCGAATCTGTAACTTTAAACCTTAGTGATACCCCTGATTTAGCTCCAGTTGTCGCACTAATTGGAGCATTTAGAAGTCATAGCACCACCATTTACTGCCCACGTCTTAAATACAAAGAAAGCAACAGGCTAGCATCAATTTCTGCTATGATTAAAAGTGTCGGTGGCAACAGCACTGTAACAAATGGACAGATAATCATTACACCTGTTGAGCAGGTTTCTGGTGGCATTGTAGACTCATTTAACGATCACAGAATTGTTATGGCAGCAGCTATTATTGGAACAAATACTGTAAATCCTGTAACCATACTTGGTGCAGAAGCTGTAAACAAATCATACCCAAATTTCTTTGAAGATTATGTTAAACTAGGAGGTAAAATTGAATACATCTAACTTTGGTAAAAACGTTTTTATAGAAATTTTTGGTGGTTCCCACGAGGAATTTATTGGTGTCAAAATCAAAAGGCTTCCAGGCAATCTAGATATAGATATGGATAGACTACAAAAATTTGTAGACAGGCGAGCCCCTGGAAACAGCCCATTTACAAGCCCTCGCAAGGAACCCGATACTATTATCAAACAATCTGATGATCCTCTAACATTCATAATTCAAAACAAGGATAAGCGTTCATCGGATTATGATTTATCAGTTCCAAGACCTGGCCACTGCGATTTCCCTGCCATAATTAAATATGGCAACGAAATTGATTTAAGTGGTGGAGGTCCATTTAGTGGGCGAATGACTGCTCCCCTTGCAATTGCTGGTGGCATTGCCATTCAGTACTTAGAAAAAAGAGGTGTACACATAGGCTCCCATATTTATAGCATTGGAGAAATCGTTGATGATCCATTAAACCTTATACACCCAGAACATTCCAAAATTGACGATATATACTTCCCCGTCTTGAATAACAAAAGAGGTGAGGAAATGAAAAATTTAATCACTACAATTAAATCTCAAAACAATTCCGTTGGTGGTATTATAGAAGCCTGGGTTACAGGACTACCTGTAGGACTTGGAGGGCCAATGTACCATGGAGTAGAGAGCATACTTGCACCGATACTCTTTGGAATCCCTGCTGTCAAAGGTTTAGAATTTGGTTTAGGTTTTAAGTCAAGTAAACTACTTGGTAGCGAGAACAACGACCCTTATATAATTGAGCAAAACAAAATTGTTACACCATCAAACAATCATGGAGGAATTCTCGGTGGACTTACAACAGGAATGCCGCTAATAGCCAAAGTCGCATTTAAACCAACTCCGTCAATTGGACAAAGGCAACAATCCGTTAATCTAAAAACTATGACACCTGAAATACTAGAAATCAAAGGCAGACATGATCCATGTATAGTGCCACGTGCAATTCCAGTTGTTGAAGGTGCAATAGCAATAGGTCTACTTGATCTGTTTTGTGAAAGGGAGAAATAAAATGGTTCTAAAAAATTTTAGAAATGAAATTGACGAAATTGATTCAGAGATTTTAAAGCTTCTAGATGAGAGAATGGCAGTTGCTCTAAAGGTTGCTAAGTACAAAGAAGCAAACAAACTCCCTGTTCTAAACTCAAACAGAGAGCAAGATATATTTAATAATATTGAACAAAAAGTTTCAAATGATATTAAAGATTACATCAAGGAGATTTACAAGGAAATATTAAACCAAAGCAAGCTTTATCAAAATAGCTATATGAACGAAAACCATTTTGATAATTCTCATTGTTGTGGCCTTGTGGGAGAACATCTAAGTCATAGTTTTTCAAAGAGCCTTCATCAGCTTTACGCGCCATACCCTTACAAACTCTTTGAAATTCCCCCTACCAATCTTGAAACATTTATTAAAAACAAGAATTATATGGGATTAAACGTGACAATTCCTTACAAGGTGGAAGTAATGAAATACTGCGACCACATTGATGACATTGCAAAAGAAATAGGCTCAGTAAATACAATTTATCTAAAGGACAATGAAATTTATGGAACCAACACTGACTATGACGGATTTATGTATTTAACCAAAACTGCCAATATTGATTTTAGTAACAAAGTTGTATTAATTTTAGGTTCTGGTGGAGCAAGCCTTACTGTCCAAAAAGCAGCAAAAGACCTTGGGGCATCTAAAGTCTATGTTGCCAGTAGAAATGGCGAGATAAATTACCAAAACCTGCCTTATGAAGCACAGATTATTGTAAACACAACGCCTATTGGAACTTATCCAAACAATTCACAAAAACTGCTGGATTTAGAGCTTTTCAAAAAATTAAACGGTGTAATAGATTTAATATATAATCCTCAAAAAACACCATTATTACTTCAAGCAAGTAACCTTGGCGTTAAATATGCAAATGGACTTGCTATGTTGGTTGGCCAAGGAACAGCAGCCAGCGAATTTTGGAGCAAGGACTTTAAATATACTTCTCTAAACAGCATACTAACTATAGAACTTACTAAACAAAAAACTAATATTATATTAATTGGTATGCCAGGCAGTGGCAAAAGCACCATTGGCAAAATACTAGCTTCCCTGCTCAAGATGCCATTTGTAGATACAGATCAAGAAATAAATAAATTTGGAAAAAATCCAGCAGACATAATAATTCAGTCAGGAGAGGCACACTTTAGAACAATTGAAAGTCAGGTTATATCTCAGCTTTCAAAACAGCAAGGACAAGTGATTGCAACAGGTGGAGGTAGTGTTTTGTCCGAGGATAACCAAAATGCACTAAGGCAAAATGGTATCATAATTCACATCAATCGTGACCTAAATCTTTTGTCAACAAATGCAAGACCATTATCAAAGGATATTGCCACATTAACTTCACTGTACAAAACTAGATTTCCAATTTATAATAGGCTTATGGATTTCACTGTAGACAATAACGGAGAAATTTCACAAGCTATAACTAACGTAATAGAACAACTAGGAGGTTATTATGAAAAAAATCATTTCAACAGATAAAGCACCTGCTGCTATTGGTCCATACTCTCAAGCAATAACAGTATCAAATATGATATTCACTTCAGGACAAATCCCACTAGATCCTCAAACTGGTGAAATTGTTGGTACAACAATTGAAGAACAAACACATCAGGTATTCAAAAACTTGTCAGCAATAGTTTATGAAGCTGGTGGAGATATGGATAGCATCATTAAGACAACTTGTTTCATCAAAGATATGGCGAACTTTGCCAAAGTCAACGAAATATACGGACAATACTTTGCAGAGGGAACATACCCTGCTAGATCAGCAGTGGAAGTTGCAAGACTTCCAAAAGACGTAATGGTTGAAATAGAAGCAATTGCCCTAATCAAATAAAATTTAATATCATTAAATCCCATCTATCTAGGCAGATATACAGTTAAACAGATCTGTCTACATAGGTGGGATTTTTAGTTTCTCCATACTAACCATGGATTATTCTTTAAACATTAGAATTTCAAACAACTTTTTTCATTTATGACGTAAATGTCACAAACACCTCACTGCATAGTCACTTTATTATAATATAATGTATGTAACTCAAATTTAGGAGGAATATATGTTATTATTAAACAAAATCGAAGAATTTGCTAGGCAAAAACCTACGCAAATTGCCATACACTCACAAAGTGGCTGTATGACTTATCATGAGCTTAATGCTGGCTCAGACAAATTAGCATCGTGGATTAAAGAAAATTTAGGTTCAGACAAAAGACCTATAGTCATTTATGGACACAAAAACCCTTATATGATTATGTGTTTCCTTGCTTGCGTTAAATCTGGCAGGGCATACTGTCCTATTGATATTTCTGTTCCAGAAACCAGACGTAACGATATAATTAGTGCAATTAATCCTCTAGTAATTTTTACTACCGAGAGTTTATCATCAAATGATGATAGATTAATTGATATTGCAAAAATCTATGAGATAATTTCAAACCAATCAGTGACTATTAGTCATCAGGACTATGTTAAGCCAACTGATATTTTTTATATCCTATTTACATCTGGAAGCACTGGAAATCCAAAGGGCGTTCAAATTACTGCATCTAATTTAAGCAATTTTTTGAATTGGTGTAGTAGCCTTGGAGAATTTGAAAAACCAGGAGAAACACAGGTGTGGATGAATCAAGCACCATTCTCCTTTGACCTTTCTGTTATGGATCTTTATACTTGCCTATTTACTGGTGGCTCTTTGTGGACTTTAAACAAGGAAACACAGGGGAATATAGGTGTACTATTTGAATCATTTGCAGTTTCTGCAATTTGCAACTGGGTGTCTACACCATCTTTTGCAGAGCTTTGCCTTGCTGATCCTTATTTCAACGAGAAGCTATTGCCTTCCCTTGAAACATTCCTGTTTTGTGGAGAAACACTTCCAAACAGCACAGCAGCCAAGCTAATGGATAGATTCACAAATGCCAAAGTTATTAATACTTATGGCCCTACAGAGTCAACTGTAGCTGTTACTTCGGTTTTAATCACTGAGGAATTAACAGGAGATTCAAGTCCACTTCCAGTTGGTACTGCCAAGCCTGGAACAACAATAGAAATTCATGACGAAAACAACCAGCCATTACCCGATGGCAAAAAAGGTGAAATAGTTATAATCGGTGACACTGTTAGCAAAGGATACTTTAACGACCAAGAACGAACAGATAAGGCATTCTTTAAATCACCTGAGCAAAGCTACAAAACTGGAGATGAGGGTTATCTACTAGATGGTATGCTTTACTATTCTGGGAGAATCGACCTACAAATCAAACTCCATGGATATAGAATTGAACTTGAGGATATTGAAAACAACCTATTAAAGATTAATGAAATCCAATCTGTTGCAGTTTTGCCTAAATACAAGAATAATAAAATTGCAAGTTTAACAGCTTTCGTAGTAAACGATGATGAAACAAAGAGAACTTTTAGCGATGGCAAAAATATCAAGACACAGCTAAAGGCATTCTTGCCAGAATATATGATTCCAAAGAGAATCATATTCCTTGACTCTCTGCCAGTGACAGCCAATGGCAAGGTTGATAGAGCAAAATTAAGAGAGGTGGTCTAATGGCACTATTTGGAGATTTTCAATTCTTCGCTGCAGTAATACTTTTGGCAATCCCTGCAGTTATAATGGGTGTACTCGAAAAACCACTTAGAACTTATACATTCTTTGTCAGTTTAATATTTATTTGGATGGCGCTTGGTGCAAATCTATTAGCATTGACCTACTTAGCATCATTTTGTGTCATTGAATGTATCGCAGTTAAACTATATCTGTACTTAAACGGTAAATACAAGCGAAACAAAGCTCTATACTGGCTATTCATCTTCGTTTCCCTTGCACCCCTAATAATTAGCAAAATTTCAGGGTTTTATCATTTGAATATATTTGGATTTCTTGGGATTTCCTACTTAACTTTTAAGATTACTCAAATAGTAATTGAAATATATGACGATATAATTAAGGAAATAAACATTTTGGAATTCTTTAGTTTCATACTGTTTTTTCCATCCATTACGTCAGGGCCTATTGATAGGAGCAGGCGCTTTCATCAGGACTACAGCAATGTAATTCCTAGAGCTACATACCTTGATTTAGTTGGAACAGGGCTTTTCAAAATCTGCCTTGGAATGGTTTACAAGTTTGTACTTGCAGCTACTTTTTACCAGCTATTAACTTGGTTTGGTTCTGGTACAGAAGCCAAATCGGTATTAATCTATATGTACTCATATGGACTTTACCTATTCTTTGACTTTGCAGGCTACAGCTTAATGGCAATCGGCGTCAGTTACTTGTTTGGTGTCAAAACCCCAGAAAACTTTGACAAACCGTTCCTAAGCAAGGACATCAAAGACTTTTGGAATCGTTGGCACATAACACTTAGCCACTGGTTCAGAGATTTTGTATTCTCAAGACTAATGATGAAATTCATTAGAAAGAAATACTTTAAATCAAAGGTGACCGCTGCATCAGTTGGTTTCATGATCAATATGACCTTAATGGGACTTTGGCATGGACTTGAAATTTATTACATACTCTATGGTGTATACCATGGATTACTACTTGCCCTAACAGAGCTTTATCAAAAAAAATCAAAGTTCTACAAAGCGCACAAAAAAGACAAGTGGCACATATACCTATCATGGTTTGTCACATTTAACTTAGTAATGTTCGGATTCTTCATCTTTTCAGGAAGATTGACAGAATTAATAGGAGGATAAAAAAATGGAAGAAAAGATTTTAGATTTATTAGAAGAAATTTGTGAAGAAGATATTGTTAGAGAAAACCTTGATATTAGTCTATCAGAAGAAGGTTTAATTGATTCACTAGGATATACAGAATTATTAATCGGACTTGAAGACTTATTCGGTATCATTCTAGCACCTTCAGAAATATCAAAAGAAGACGTTGACACTCCAAACAAAATTATTGCCTTAGTTAAAGCGAGGAGCTAAGTAATGAAAAAAATAATAGCTTTTTTTCTGGCTCTGACACTTTTTGTTGGAATAGCATTTTCATTCCATGTCATTGTCACGAAGAAAAACGATATTAACTATCCTGGTTTTGGAACTTGGAGAAATATATACAAGTATGCCTCATATGATTCTGTTGCTAGTAATTTACACTCAAATTCGCTGTTGCTCTTTGGTTCTTCGGAGTTTAACCACAATTACAAAACTCCGTACCACCCACAGCACGTATTCGCAAATCAACATATGGATCCTATGATACTTGGAACAGCTTTCTCCCAAAGCTTAACACATGCAGTGTCCCTTGGGGCTTTAGAACCTCATGTACAAAAACGTAAGGCAGTTTTAATATTAAGCCCACAATGGTTTGATAAATCAGGAGTCAAAAAAGAAGCCTATGCACTAAGATTTTCTGAAAGTAATTTTGTAAATCTACTTTCCAACGAAAATCTAAGCAAGGATTTACGTAGAAAAATAGCTGATCGTTCAATTGAACTTCTAAAAAAGAGTGATCCAACAATGCAGCAACGCTGTATTAGATACAAGAATGTACTTCTTGAAAACAAACACAACGTACTAGACAGAATTTACATAAAAGCTCGAGCAGCATTTGTGGCAGAAAAAGACAAAACTACAGTTTTATCTGCAATTAAACTTTCGGGGCTAGATAAGCTACCTCCCCAGCAATACACAAACACACCTCCAGACTGGAAACATCTGTACAAAAAAGCTAAGATTGATGCAGCCAAAGCTAGTGGAGGAAACGAGTTTTATGTAGGACAAAAGATCTATGAAGAAAAGCTAAAACCAAGGCTCAAAAAACGTCTAAATTGGGGTAAAAACAAGAGTTTTGCAACATCTCCAGAATACGATGATCTAAAAATCTTTTTGGAGATTTGTAAGGAAACTAATATTGAACCTCTACTGGTAATGATTCCAGTAAACGGTTTTTGGTATGACAAGGTGTCATTCCCTAAAGAGGGCAGAGATAAGTATTACGAAAACATACGCAAAATGTCAAAGGAATATAACGCACAGCTTGCTGATTTCTCTAAAGATGAATACACACCATACTTCATGATTGATACTGTACACATAGGCTGGAAAGGATGGGTAAAAACCAATGAAAGCATTTATAACTTCTATAACAAACAAGCTAAAATTAGTTGATAAAACATTTGTGCTTTACACTTGTGGATTTCTAGCATGTATGCTCATCATATATTTCTATATGATATTTGCAAATATGTCGACAGCTCCAAAGTTTACATACGCACAGTTTTAAAATAAATTAGTCTTTAGCAATATAAAAATAATTACAAACAAAAATACACCTTACTACAGGTGTATTTTTGTTTGGCTGTTTGTATTTGTATTTACAAACACCACTCTTCTCGAGTAATAGAATATACAAGCACGTCTCTATTACTACCATCATAAATCTTGTAAGCTTTTCTAAGTCGTCCCTCATAGATAAATCCTAATTTATCAATTACCCTTTGGGAACGTATATTGTCTGGCCCTGTTTGAATTGCCAGTAATTCCAGTGACAAAACATCAAAAGCATAATCTTTAATACATTTGGCGGCTTCTGTCATATAACCCTTACCCCAGTGATTATAAGCGAGAGAATAACCCATTTCTTTGCTTTTGATACCTTCTCTCCTCCTGTCTGGTTCAAGACCAATTGATCCAATAACTTCACCGGTTTCTTTTAGCACAATTTTCCAAACCATATTTGGTAAAAATATAGTTTTGATTATTTCCTTGGACTCGTTTACACTCTTGTGAGGTCTCCACCCCGCATGAGGCCCAACGTTTTCGTCCTTAGCATAATCAAATAGACTTTGGGCATCTTCTAGCTTCCACCTTGACAAAACCAATCTCTCAGTTTCAAATTGAGGCTTCTTGCGCATCTCCATTCCAAACATAAAGCACCTCCGCTTATTCTGTCGTACTTAATATTTCACTCTTGCTTTCAACCTGACTTACTTTCATTCTCTCTACTGCATCTGGCTTAACCTCATCAGATAATCCTAAGATTGTAGGCCCTAAGTAGAAAGTCTTTAGGATCTTGCCATCTAAGTTAATCTTGCTATACTCTGTAAAGTTCTTGCCTTTGATGTAGTATTTAGTTCCTATCTTTACAATCTTATCAACAGAAATCTTTTTGACACCCATCTTCATATCTATAGGCTTAAACGGTGTCGTTCCATTATATATAAATCTATCTCCATAAAGCATATCATACTGTAACATCTGCAAATCTTTTCTGTATGTATTGCTGTCCTTGTGCTTTTGGTGATGAGTTACAATAGTTCCATTATGTATGCCCAAGTTGTCTAGTAACTCAGCCCCAAGCTGGTATGAAAACAAATCCTTGTCCTTGCCACCATATTTAAAGTTCGACCAGATAACATAATCTGTCTGATAAGTATTTCTGCCATCCTTTAGAGTTTCGTCAGTAAGCTGATCTAGTGCAGGTAGATGATCGCCATACATTACAACAGTCACATCCTCACCAAAATTATCCATTTCACTCAAAAAGTCTGCCACAAAATTATCCATT
Organism: Anaerovoracaceae bacterium; assembly: GCA_036637375.1. GTDB lineage: Bacteria > Bacillota > Clostridia > Peptostreptococcales > Anaerovoracaceae > JAVWMQ01. The sequence goes on along the minus strand of JAVWMQ010000010.1, from coordinate 9,929 downwards.
TCATGAATCTGATTTACATAGTACTCAAATGACCACTTAGTAGCCTCATCAGGAGCCTTTGTAACCCTAATTTTAGGGTTTACCAAAACTTCCTCAGTCGGATATTTACCATGTCCCTGAACAGAAATTGTGTAAATATAGTCTTTTTCCTTAGTAGACTTCATAGCATCCTTCATCTGAGTTGTCAAAACATTGTCCTTCGCCCAATTCTTTGGAGTTCTAGTAACATTATTCATATATTCTACAGATGTAAAAGTATCAAATCCCAGGTTAGGAAAAACAAGATTTCTCTCATAAAAAACGCCCCTGTGATTGTGTATCGCATGAGTGCTATATCCTAAATCCTTTAGATTGTAAGGAATACTCTCACATGTTGTATCAGTTAAAACAGACTTGTATGGATATTCCCCAGGCCCAAAGAACTTAACGCTCATTCCAGAAATCGCCTCAAACTCAGTGTTGGCAGTACCAGCACCAACAGAAGGAACTGTTAATCTCCCAGAAGGAAAGTGCTTATAAAGCTTCCTAAGGTTTGGTATAGGGTCCTCACTAAATTCCATACCCTTAATTGTCAACGGATCCATCAAGGATTCAAGCTGCAAAAATATTATATTCGGTCTTTGACCATCCTTGTTATTTGGTACTTTGCCAACCGTTGTATTTAATTCTTCCTCACTAAAAATCTTTTTTACCGCCGCTTCAGAGTAGTCTTTTTCTTTGTTTACCCCCGTATTTAGCCAGGTGTTAATGAAACAATATGGTACACCATTATCCCTGTAAGCATAAGCTAGGTTAGGGAAAAATGTATCAACAACCTTAGTTTCAATAGCTAGCCCAGAAACTCCAAAAGTTCCTATTATGATTAGTACAACTACAGCTAGATTTCGCTTGTAGTTTATCTTACCGACTTTTTTGGGTGCTTTTTTCCATAACAAAATGATTCCTATTAGCAGTAAAACGATTCCAACAATACCTAGCATCATCTGAGTTTTGCTAAAGTATGTACTAGCAATTGATAGTCCATCTTTGAGAGATGCAATATCATATGTTGTAAATGGTGTCATTCTGTTTCTTAGAATTACACCGTTGGTAATTCCAAGTCCTAGCCAAACTGCTGATGCCATGGATAGCAAGAACACTCGTCTCCTAAATAGGCTTGCAATAGATAGCGTTGCAAATATAATCAACGCATTATATAAAAAAACTATTGGGCTATTAATTAAAAATTCAATTCCAGGGCCGATACCCTGTCTAGCCATAGTTTCAATTAATAAATTCAATACCAAAGCCAGTACCACGCAAAGTGCCAATGAATTGTGGCAGTACCTCAGGTATATTTCCTTTAATTTATCCAAGTTATATCTCCTCTTATATTATTCACTTTTTTTGATTTCGTTAGCAATTTCAGCAAACTCAACGATGGACAGTGTTTCAGCCCTCCTGTTTGGCTCGATTCCTGCCTTGGTAAGCGCATCTAAAACTACATTCTTCTCAAACCCTGATGGTCCAGTCAAAGAATTTGACAAAGTTTTGCGCCTTTGTCCAAATCCACTCTTTACACATCTAAAAAATATTTTTTCGTCCAATAGGTTAACTGGCCTTTGATCTCTAAGATCTAACCTAAGCACTGTTGAGTCTACCTTTGGAACTGGCATAAACACTTCTTTTGGTACATTAGCAACTCTAGAAACAGTGCAATAATACTGTACTGCAACTGATAAAGCCCCCCTCGCCTTTGTACTTGGTTCTGCCAAAATCCTATCTGCAACTTCCTTTTGCATCATAATTGTTATACTTGAAACCGGCGCACCTTCCTCTAGTATCTTCATTATAATTGGTGTAGTTATGTAATATGGCAAGTTACCAATAACCCTAACATTTTTGATTTCAGGATCAGCTTCCCTCGCCTCAGCTATGATTTCTGTTAGGCTTGTCTTTAGTATATCTTTGTTAATAACTGTAACATTATCAAACTCACCTAATGTCCTGTCCAAAATTGGAATTAAATTCTTGTCTATTTCCACAGCAATGACACGCCTTGCTTTTTGGCATGCTTCATAAGTTATAACGCCAATTCCTGGTCCAATTTCGATAACTAAATCATTGGAGTCAATCATAGATTCATCAATTATCTTGTCGATTATGTTTTTGTCCGTCAAAAAGTTTTGACCTAAACTTTTGCTCAATCTAAATCCATGTATTTCCTTTATATCTCTAATTGTCTTAGGTGAATATAGTTTCATTTTAATCCTTTCACTGCGCTCAAAAATTCTTCCATAGTAATATCATATTGATTAAGTTTCCTTAGGAAACCACCACAATTGCCATATCCAATTCCTAGAGCCTTGCCAAGTTGCCTTCTCCTTTGTGCTGAATCCGCCATACCTGTAAGCCCAAATTCTTGCATATGCCTATTATTAAAAATTTCTTTGCGCTCTTTGCTTTCGGCTTTAGCAAGGCTAAGTGCATTTATTATCGCTTCGTCATTGGCATTTTCAATACCAATGTCATCTCCCTTTTTTGCATCATCTCTATGTAGGTGTGCATGCTTTGCGCCTTTAAATCTCTCCGATAGCTTCCTTCTAATTTCTTCTCCTGAGTAATCAGGATCTGTAAAAATAATTATACCTCTGCTGTCATATGCTCTTTGTATTAGATCCCACGTTTCCTTCCTTATTCCAAAACCATGAGTTTCAATAGTATCAGCATTTACAGCCCTTGTCACTGCAGTAGTATCATCTCTACCTTCAACGACAATTACTTCTTTAATCTTCATCTCCCGAATTCTCCTCTGGCAAAACATACAGAATTTCTCCTGGCATAATTAAGTGCAACTGTTTTCTCGCTTGTTGCTCAATGTAGTTTTTGTTATCCTTGTTTGCCGCTTCTCTTTGTAATTCTGACAGTTCTGTCTTTAGTTTTATCTGCTCCGCCTTTAATTGTCTTTCTTCTGCCTTTAGCTTAAATATCTTGTAGCTAGAAACACCAATTCCTAAAACCAAAACTAAAGCTATTATTAAATATAGCAATACTTTTCTCGCTCTTTGTTTCTTTTGTCTTGGTGTTAGAGGGCCTTCACGCTTAACCTTTGGTCGCCTCTCTTCTCTCCTCTTTGATTTTTTGTCTTTAACTCTGCCAGTTGTTCTCTTTTTGGCACGTTTATTTCTCGCTTCTCTAAAATCAATGACATCAGAACTGCTATTAAATTTGCGGGTTCTCCCTTTACTTTTTTTAGCCATTCTCTTTTACCTTTTTTACCTAACAATTATACCACAAATGTTTTTCAAATCTATAATTGTTACAACTTAGAAATTTTTATTTTTTAAAATTGTTGCAAGTTCCTCTGCTTTTAGTTTTCTAAATGCAAATAGCATAGTAGAAAATACTATAGTAAACACAACTATTATTGACGTTGTAATACTGTAAATTGGAATCATATATCTTGTTACTGGGGCAATTATCCCAAATCTATAAACAGCCATGGTCGCCAAAATCCCAACAGGTAGACCTGCTATTAAGGCTCTAAATCCAAGATAGAAAGTTTCATAAACTAACATTTTTTTGAAACTTCTATGACTCATTCCAATTGCCAGATAGGTTGCAAACTCAAGTTTACGCCTCTCCATATTAGTTGAAATCGAGTTTATTACATTTGCCGCTGCTATCAAAGATAACAATGTGATAAACCCATAAGCAAATAGCTTAACAACTAAAAGCAATCCTCTAAGCTCATCCCTCTGAGCTGACGTGTTTTCTAATTTACTTGTGGCAAATCCGTTTTCCCTACAAATAATCTTCATAGCTTCAAATGTGGCATCTGGATCTTTGCCACTAAAAAACGCTGCTGAGCCTGAACTCGTTGCCCCTAGATGTGTGAGCATATCATTAACGGCAGCTTTTGAGGCTATAACCGTTGGTCTGTTTACAACCTCACTTACACCTTTTGGAGGAATCTTGGCATACCCTGAAATTTCAAGGTTTAGACGCATACCATTAACGACACCCGTCATATGAGTTGGTCTATGGGATTTGCCATACATATCCTTTAACTCGAATTTGCCTGTTCTATCGTTATATGTCCAGTATGAAGTTATCGCCACAAATTTAGGCGATTTATCATCAAACATACCATCTTCACTGATTTTGTTTTCCCTTAGATATTCACCAAAGGACTTGTCATCAAGCACAATTACATTACCAATATTGTTGAAATCTCCAAATCCATTAGATAGTTCCACAGAATAATAGTTTAAACTACTTGAAATCCCCTCAGCTAAGGATAGTTTCATATACGCTGCCTCTGTTTCTTCTTTGGTATCTCCCCTGTAAACAATATCGTATGTGTCAATCTCCCCAAAAACTCCGTTTAGTCCAGACTTTAGGTAACTAGAAAAAGCTGTTGCTGTCATAAACACAACAATGCTAAGGCTTAATGAAATAATCGTCGTTAGATATTGTTTCTTGTTTCTCCTAAAATTTTTGTTTGCAATGTATGCTTCTGTTCCTAAATATTTTTTGATAATCTTGTGTGGTTCTACCTCTTCTTTGCTAAGCGGTCGCTCATTGGCAATATTCTTGTCAAAGAGAGGAACTGTTTTCGCTACTTCTCGTGCTGGCAAAATTAGGGCTAGAGTTAAAAGTAATATTGAAATCAATGCTACTGTCAAAAGCCCCCACATTGGCACATCTAATAACAGCTTTGTCCCTAGATCTGTTTTGAACACCTGTGTATTTCTCTGTATAAAGTTAATTATTATTTGTGTTTCAATTACGCCAAAACAAATTCCAGCAGGAATCCCGATCATACCAAGGAATGTTCCCTCGTAAATAATCGTGTATCTAAGCTGTTTGCCAGTTGCCCCAGCCGAAGCCAGAATTGCAAGCTGCCTGCCTCTCTCTTTTACTGAAATACTAAACGCATTATATATTAGCATTATAGCACCAATCAAAACCAAAAGTATTAATACCCCTGCAAGTCCAAACAGTGCGTTATTAAAGCCAGATTCACCAAGTTCTCCCTTTAGTTTCAATAGATTCTCGTTTAAGTGCATTTTGTTATTATCAACTAAATAACCTTTATTTATATATTCTTCGATTTTTTCGTAATATTCGCTTTTGATAAATGTATATTGCTTATCCACTGTAGCGTTTTTGTCCTTAGTTATTACTGTATAACCTGGCGCCAAATAAGGTTCAATTGCAGTTCTCCTGCAAACACCTACAACGGTATAGCTTTTAGTTCCTGTCCCTATAAACGCCTCTCTGGCAGGGTCATACCTGTCAAATTGTCCAAGTTCAAATCCCTCAGAAGTGCTAATCCTGTTACCCATTGAAATACTAAATGTATTACCTTCACCAAATTCTTCACCAACTTGGTCTAGCAAATGTTCGGAAACCACAACTTCTTTGCTGTTTTTGGGCATCCTACCACTTATTAAATTAATCTTTGATATTTCTTTCATATTGTCGCTATAATCTGCAACAAATATATATGGTTTTTGTGGGTTTACAGTATTATAAAAAGCTCCATAGCCAATGGATCTAACTTCGCCAAATCCATCCTTATTACCCGTAATATCCCTTGTGACCTCAGGGTTCAAGTCCTCAATTGCGACACACCAGTCGCCACTCCTTGACACCATATCCCTTGTGATATAAGAATGAAAGCTTGTCGCAAAAAACAAAATACCAGTAATTGTGGCAACAAAAAGAATAACACCAATCAAAGTTACCCTTGTTCGCATCTTATTCTTTCGTAGTGTCATTACTGTTGTTTTTTTAAAGACATTCATTTATTTGTTCTCCTCATCTCTAAGGATTATCCCATCATCAATAGTGATAATTCTATCCGCTTGAAGTGCAATTTCTTCATCATGGGTTATTATTATTATTGTCTGCTTATATTTTTTGTTAGACAGCTTAAATAGCTCTAAAACTTCCTGTGAATTCTTGCTGTCAAGGTTACCCGTTGGTTCATCGGCTAATACGATTGCTGGCGCATTAATTAAGGCTCTCCCAATAGACACTCTTTGCTGTTGTCCACCAGAAAGCTGCTCAGGCAAGAAGGACGCTCTCTCCTTTAGGTTCAAGATTCCTATTAGCTCATCAACCCTCGTTTGGTTAATTTCTCTACCATCTATCAAAACGGGCAAAGTAATGTTTTCGGCAACGTCCAAAACAGGTATCAAGTTGTAAAACTGATACACAAGACCTACCTGTCGCCTTCTAAAAATTGCCAGTTCATCAGTGGTTTTTTCATAAATGTTTTCGCCATCAATATATACAGCGCCGCTATCTGGTCTGTCTACTCCACCAAGTATGTGTAGCAATGTTGATTTCCCTGAACCAGATGGCCCCATAATTGCCACAAACTCACCCTTTTTGACACTAAAGCTTATACCCTTTAACGCTTCTACCTGGTTTTCTCCTGTTCCATATACTTTGGAAATATTAATAGCTCTAAGAATTTCCATGTGATACCCCCTTGTAGAATCTAATTATAAACCTACTACCTGCCGTCTTTCTATTCTCCGCCTTAATACTTCCGTTTTGCGCTTGAATAATCATTTTGGTTAGGGCAAGTCCAATTCCAACTGAAGAATCCGCAGAGGATTTCCCCTTATAAAACCTTTCAAACAAATGTGGCAAGTCCTCTTTATCTATGCCAGAACCATTGTCCTCAATTACAATTTCAGTATATAGCACGTTTTCTTTTGCCCTAACTGAAATGTGCCCGCCTTCACCTGTATGCTCAGAGCAATTTTTGATTATGTTACTAACTGCCTCAACGGACCAGTTTGTATCGCCCCAAAACGTTTCATTACCCATAGATGCAAAATCAAAAACCTGGTCTCGAATTTCCATCGGTACCATTAGAGGCTCGATTGCCTTGGATATTACCTTTGAAACATCTACCTTTTCACGTTTAAATACAGCTGTATTTGCATCAATCTTGGATATTTTGAGTAGACTTGATATTAGCCAATCAATTCTGTTAAGGTGTTTGTTAATTTCATTTACATACTTCATTCTATCCATAACATCAAGGTCGTTTTTCCTCAAAAATGACATTATTAGATTAATTGTAGTAAGCGGTGTTCTAAGCTGATGAGAAATATCTGCAATTGAATCAGTCAAATAAATTTTTTCCTTTTGGAGCAAGAATGCATGCTCCCTAAGTCTAACTGTCATCTTTTTGATTTCACTTTCAAGGACTGCAAACTCCCCTTCGTTGGTATCTTCAAAGAGTACAAACTCCTCACTATGCAAAATCATATCTATCATTTCGGATATTTCTGCAATTTTGCCATATCTGTATTTCATGGAAAATATGTTGACACAACTAAAAATGACGGAAGTCATAAACACCACAAAGCCGCAGTGAGAGCTAACTACTGCGCCTATGGTTGTAAAGAAAACCGTCAATATTACCAAAAAAGTTACTGTTTTTTTCACTTCTTTATTTCTCAAAAAGATCACTTATTCACCCACCTTGTATCCAAGACCCCTGACTGTTTTAATAATCTCAGGTTTTTGAGGATCATCTTCGATCTTTTCTCTTAATCTTTTGATATACACAGTCAGAGTATTGTCATTAACAAATTCACCTGCAATATCCCATATTTCTTCTAGTAATTTATTTCTAGACAAAACAATACCCTTGTTGTTTAAGAATACAAGCAATAATCTGTATTCCAAAACAGAAAGAAATATTTCCTGTCCACTTTTGTGCACTGTTCCCTTTAGAGAATCTACCTTTAAATCCGCAATCTCTATTATAGACTTAGTCTTGCCTGATTTACGGAGAGTTCCCTTAATTCTTGAAACAAGTTCTCTTGGTCTAAATGGTTTAGTAATATAATCATCTGCACCCATATCAAGCCCTGTTACTGCACTTGCCTCATCATCGTATGCTGTAATAAATATTACTGGTGTTTCCTTGTTCTTGTTTGTTTCCATTTCAGCCTTAGCAGCTGAACAAATCGCATATCCACTTCCATCTGGAAGAGAAATATCAAGTAAAATCAAGTCAAAACGCTCTTCGTCTAGAATATCTAGTGCATCTGCCTGTCTCATAGCAGTTACAACCTCATATCCCTCGATTTTAAGTAGCTCCTTTAGATTCTCAATTATTGTTTTATCGTCTTCTACTAATAATATCTTTGTCATTATATCCCCATCCTTTCTGGTTATATCTAATGAAATATTATACCATTAAATTATCTTAGTTGTCCACTCCTGACAGTTCCAAACCTCTGAAACAACATCTTGATAAAATTCTGGTTCATGACATATAAGCAAAATTGTACCTGTGTATTCTTTGAGAGCTCTCTTTAATTCTTCCTTTGCGTCTTGGTCAAGGTGATTAGTAGGCTCGTCCAACAACAAAACATTGCTTTCTCTATTTAGAAGCTTGCAAAGTCTAACCTTTGCTTGTTCACCACCGCTAAGAACTCTGACCTGGCTTTCGATATGCTTAGTTGTAAGCCCACATTTGGCAAGGGCTGAACGGATTTCAACCTGTCTCAATGAAGGGAATTCGTCCCAAACCTCGTCAATGCAAGTCTTTGTGTTCCCAGGCTCCATTTCCTGTTCAAAATATCCAAGAAGCAAGTTTTCGCCTCTATCTACCTTGCCTGATAATGGTGGTATTAGCCCTAACAAACTCTTTAATAAAGTTGTCTTACCAATACCATTGGCTCCCACTAAAGCTACCTTCTGTCCCCTTTGCAAATCCAAGTTTAAAGGTCTTGAAAGTGGTTCATCATAACCAATTACAAGATCTTTGGCTTCAAAAATATGTTTGCCCGATGTCTTGCCCTTTAGGAATCTGAACTCTGGCTTTGGTTTCTCTGCCGCTAGCTCAATAACATCCATATTATCTAGCTTTTTTTGTCTGGACATTGCCATATTCCTTGTTGAAACTCTAGCCTTGTTTCTAGCAACGAAGTCCTTTAGCTCGCTGATTTCCTGCTGCTGTCTTTTGTATGCTGCCTCTAGCTGAGATTTTTTGACCTCATAAACTTCTTGGAACTTGTCATAGTCACCAACGTATCTATTTAGTTCCTGGTTTTCCATATGATAAATTATATTAATTACGCTGTTTAGGAAAGGTATGTCATGACTGATTAGTATAAATGCGTTTTCGTACTCCTGCAAATATCTCTTTAGCCAAGTTATATGTTCTTCGTCAAGATAGTTTGTAGGCTCGTCTAGTAGCAAAATATCTGGCTTTTCTAGCAAAAGCTTCGCTAATAGTGTCTTAGTTCTCTGTCCTCCGCTTAGGTCTGTTACGTCAGATTCAAGGCCAATATCTAGTAGTCCAAGTGCTCTTGCAACTTCCTCAACCTTAGCATCTATTATATAGAAGTCATGTGCTGTTAGTAGATCCTGGATTTCTCCAAGCTCCTCCATTAAGCTGTCCATAATTTCTGGATCTGCAGTACCAAGTTCATCACAAATCTTGTTCATTCTATCCTCTAGTTCAAATAGAAATGAAAATGCCGATTTCAGTACATCTCTAACTGTCATTCCCTTTTCTAGTGATGTGTGCTGATCTAGGTAGCCAACTCTAACGTTCTTGCCCCACAAAACTTCGCCTTCATCTGGCATTAGTCTGTCTGTTACTATATTCATAAACGTTGACTTGCCTTCTCCGTTTGCTCCAATAAGTCCAATGTGTTCCCCCTTCAAAAGTCTAAAGGATACATCATTAAAAATAGCTCTGTCCCCAAAGCCATGTGATAAGTTCTTAACTGTTAATATACTCATATTTTTCTCCCAAATATCTTTATCTAATTACTACATTTAGTATATAAGAAAACTATTTTTATTTCAAGGACTATTCATTCTTGTAGCCATAAACATAGTGGACAAAAGAACCAATTTGAGAGTATAGTTCTCAAATTGGTTCTACTTAGTTTATTTAG
>JAVWMQ010000009.1:0-46966 GCA_036637375.1 Anaerovoracaceae bacterium | reverse complement strand
CTCCATCCTTGATGCCTTCTATTGCTTTTTCTGCATCAATTAATTTGCTTATCATCTGTGATTTCTCCTTTCAATTACACCATTTTTCTCTTAACTATTTCATCAAGAATAAATGATGCTACATGTTCAGCATATGTATGTGGACCAAAGCCCGCATCATATCCAAGTTCCTGTGCAATTTCATGAGAAATTCTTGGACCTCCACAGCATAAGATAATTTTATCTCTTAGCCCTTCCGCTTCAAGTAATTCAACCATATTAGTTAAGTTCTGAATGTGAATATCCTTTTGTGTAACTGTCTGAGAAATAATAATTGCATCAGCATTGTTTTCTTTTGCTTTTTCAATTAAAACTTCATTTGGCACCTGACTACCATAGTTAATAGCATTAATTCCTTCAAATCTTTCAAGACCGAAGTGACCATGGAAACCTTTCATGTTCATAATTGCATCAATACCTACAGTATGTGCATCAGAGCCTGTTGAGGCTCCAACAATAACAACTTCTCTCTTAATATTTTCTTTGATGTATTCGCCACACTCTAGTCTGTCCATTACATCAACTTCAACTTTTGTTACCTTAATTCCTGTATAATCAACTGTGTGCTGTAATTTGCCATACATATTATAGAATGTAAATCCACCACCCATATCATAGGAATATACTACCTGTGGTTCATCTAAACCCATTTTTCTACAAAGAACCTTTGCAGCTTCGTTTCCTTCTTCACCATAAGGTACTGGTAATGAAAATGAAAGCTGAGTTACACCATCATTCATAGTATCACCATAAGGCTTTACGTTTGTTAAATCTACTCCCTGAGCAGTTATAATCTTTTTATCTGCCATTATCTTACGCCTCCCATCATTAATGGAATGAACGGATTGAAGTATTCTGCATCTCTTGTGCAAACTCCCTCAAGACCTTTACCGCCATCTTTAGCTCTTTTAACTCCACCGAATTTACCCTGTTCAATAGTATGGAATAATCCATCTTTTTCAACTTCATGTAGTAATTCATTAGCTTTGCCTAAAACATCTTGTGCTCTTTTTTGAATAATTCCGCCTTCTTTGTATTCAATTTCTTCGCCAAGATCTCTAGCATTGTTAAATACATATGACGCATTTTCGATTGATAAATATCTATCGTGCATTAATGGTGTATGAATTGCCTCTGTCAACATTCCTAGTAATTGTAATGACTGCCCAGACCAAACAGCAATTAGGTTAAATAGTGCATCCTGAACATGCCCCTTAAATATGTTACCTGTCATAAACTTAGTTGGAGGCATGTATTTTAGTGGAGCATTAGGGAATATTTCTCTAGCCATAACAGCCTGTGATAATTCGTACAAAAATCCGTTTTCGATGTTTGGATCCATTTCAAAAGCATGTCCAAGACCCATTTGTTCTTCTTTGATGTTTGCCAAAACAGCAAATTGCTCATTGATAAACTGAGAAGCAAGCACTGTATGAGCAGCATCAAATGCATCATCTGTTGTTAAATAGTTATCTTCTCCTGAGTTAAAAGTGATACCACAATATCCGATTATAACTCTTGAAAAGAACTGGTCAACAATAGTTCTCTGCATGTTAATATCTCTAAATAGAATACCGTAAATAGCATCATTTAGCATTACATCTAATCTCTCAAGCGCTCCCATTGCAGCGATTTCTGGCATACACATTCCTGAAGAGTAGTTACATAATCTGATATATCTACCAACTTCTTCACCAACCTCATCAAGAGCTTTTCTCATGATTTTGAAGTTTTCCTGAGTAGCATAAGTACCACCAAAGCCTTCTGTAGTTGGTCCATATGGAACATAATCAAGTAGTGACTGAGCTGTAGTTCTAATTACAGCAATAATATCAGCGCCCTGTCTTGCTGCTGCCTGTGCCTGTGTAACGTCTTCATATATATTACCAGTTGCAACGATTACATATAAATAAGGCTTTTTACCTTCTCCAATAGTATCTAAGTATTCATTTCTCTTTGCTGACTGTTCGTTTATCTTTTTTAATGATTCATGAACAATTGGTAATATAGCTTCTTCTGCTTCTTTGGCACTTACTGTTTCAAGCTGAGTTATATTTAACTCTCCTGCTGCTATTTTTTCTGCTATTTCCTGTGGCTTTAATCCAGTCTGGATCATAGCATTTCCAAGCCAATAAGCCGCTCCCCTTGGTAGTCCGCCAGCATCTTTAATCTGGTCTACAACTACATTTGGAAGTGGTGTTTCCACATCATCAACTCCATCAATTCCTAATAGTCTTACTACTGTTCTCTCTGTACTTACAGTTGTATGTTGGTCGATAAACGCCTGCATACTGTGTGCAATTCTGCTAGCACAAGAACGTGCACTGTCAATCACTTTAGGATCTAGATTTAATTTACTTTTCATCCTGATCTCCTTTTCAATATAAATATTTTTTTGCGTTGTCTATTATTTCATTTCCTATGCCAAGCATCTTGGCAATATTTAAAGCATCTTTAGGTATTTCTGCCCCACCTTTTATTTCACGAAGCCTATAATCCATCTGCTCTGAAATAATTTCTATACGTTTTTTTCTATTTGCATACCTAATGGCTATATCTAGTTGTTCAAAATTTGCATCAGCTAATCCTATAACTTGCATATTTTTTACTCCACTTGCTGATACAGCTTCAAAATGTGTTGTTATTAGAGAAATATATGGTCTCTGCTTTAGGTAATCAATTAAGCTTCTAGTTAGTGCAAGCCCTTCAACTGGATTTGTGCCACTTGCGATTTCATCTATTAATATAATCGATCTGTCCTTGCCATGGTCTAGAATCTCTTTTAATTCTTCCATCTCACTACCAAAGCTTGATAGCCCACGCTCTACCGATTGACTATCTCCAATTAAAATTTGCATGTAATTACTTAACCCAACTTTGCAACTTTTGCAAGGTACAAAATAACCATATTGTGCCAAAATAGCAACCATTCCCATAAGCTTTAGAGATATGGTTTTGCCACCCATATTTGCACCTGTTATGCATGTTACTCCTTGTTCAAGGCTAACGCTAATTGGTACATATGTTTTTTTCTTTGCTCTAAGAACATCTTCAACCTGAAGGTGCCTGCCTTCTTCGATATAAACGATATGTTCATCAACTATATCTGGTTTAACACAGTTATGAGCAAGTGCATAAGTAGCCTTTGCAATGGCTAAATCAAATGCACCTATTATCTCACAATTGCGTAGCAGCACATCTTTGTGTTTACTCACTTCCTTTGAAAGCCTAGTTCGCACTACAAACTCCTCTTCCTCAAGTAAGTGATTAATATCTTCTATTTCTTTTTTGATTTTATACGTAGTTTCTGTCTTTGTAAGTGTATAAGTAATGGACATGTAATCCTGATCACACACCTGAAGTTCCTCAATTGTTCCAAGCCTAGCAATTTCTTTTTCATCATGCTTTGATACAACATATTCAAACTTAGGTGTCATAAAAATCCCATATTGATCTTTAACTCTTTCTTTTATTACTTTTTGCTCTTTTCGTAATTGAACTTCTAAAGCTCTTCTCTTGGTTCTTAACTCTGCAAGTTTTTCTGAAAACTCTTCGTACAAGTAAAAAGTGTTCAGTCTGTCGTGTCTCGGATCCAATATATCAAGCAAGTTTGTAATATCTGATACAATATAGTCCTTAGGAATTTCTACATCTGCATTTTCACATGTGTTTTTTAAATTTTCCATGTAAAGCAGGAGCGTTTTCATAGCAAATAATTCTACGATAGAAAGTGTAGTTTCACAACTGCGAGTAATAGTTCCACTATCATCATTCATACTCATAAAAATATCTAGCTGAATACGTTCAACCACGCTTTTACATTTCTCTGCAAACTCAACTATCTGAGCAATTTTGTTAAGTTCTTCCCTTAACTCATTTTCCTGCCCTGGGAAAAACGGTTTGCTTGCTTTAAGTGCTTTTTTGCCATATGGAGTTCCAATTTCCAAGGAATTAGTTACGTAATCCAGTCCTGTTTGGGTTCTAGTCTTTACGTTTGCCAGTCTCTTGTTCATCTTTGCCTCCTTATAGTCTAACATCAATAACTGGAATATTTGGTGTCTTTTCCTGCATTTGTTCAACAAGTTCCTTGTGATCAAAACAATAACCACTTGGAGCTGATGGATTTACAGTAATTGCTGCTACCTTAATATTCTCAAGTACAACAACCTTCAGTCCTTTTTTTAGAAGCTGTGGAAATGAAACCGAATCTATGAATATCTTTGTTGGATCTTTTACTATAAAGGTGACCTGTTTCATTTTGCTTGGTAGCAAATCTGCAATTACACTTTTAGTAAAAGCTCCTGGTATATAGATGTACTTTGTATCCTCTTTAATTGAATCATTAATGGTTCTACTTCCATTTAACCCCGTTTTTAGATTTAGAACATCAACCGATTCACTTCCCATTACTAGAATTCGTTCCTCTCCCCTAAATTCCTCAATGGTTTTTGTCAAATATTCATCCTCTAATTTTGGCAAATTAAAGAGTCCTACCACATGAGCTGTCTCGTTTACAACCCGTTTCATACTTCTTGAAAGTACTGCGCCTGTTGACATAATAATGGCATCAGAGATATCTGGTGAAGCAACAGATTTACGATCTATTGCTCCATCAATTATTACAATCTCTGCACCAAGTTTTAGCATTTCTTCTGTGAGTTTCTTTGTATCACTACTTGCAACTGGTCCTGCAATTTGAACATAACCACTAGCAACAACCCTACACAACATTATTTGACCTATTGATGATCTGAAATCCGTCATCTTTATAATCTCAAGCCCTGCATCAGCTAGTTCGTAAAGCTGAGTCGGCACTGATACAATAGTCCCTTCATCAAGAAATACTCTAGGTTTGTCCGTCCCAGTTACAAGATCCGTACTCTCTCCATCTCTGCCTGTAGATGTTACACCGAGAATAACTCCTTCATCCATTGCCTCTTCAATTAGATAATTTAGAGCTGTTGTCTTCCCTGCGTTTTTTGCCATCCCAACTATTGATATTGCCTTATATTCATTTTTAAGATCGTACAGTAATCCCATAATCTAACCTATTTCTTGTTTCTTTCGTGTCTCTGTAAGCCCTGTGGTTCCATTGACATTCTTTCGCCTTGAGCTAATCCAGCAACACCTTCATAGTGATATTCTTTTTTGCCTGTGCAGTAATCACAAGTACACTTAACTTCGTCTTTGTGAGTTGGTTCATCGTAAGTTGTAATAACACCTTCATAGTTTCTAAGAATAACTTTTGTTGGTGTCTGTGAAATAACATACTGTGGCATTACTGGTGTCTTACCACCACCACCAGGAGCATCAACTACAAATGTTGGAACTGCATATCCTGATGTATGACCTCTTAATCCTTCAATAATTTCAATACCCTTAGAAACTGAAGTTCTGAAATGTTCAATTCCAAGAGATAAGTCACACTGATAAATATAGTATGGTCTAACTCTGTTTTTTACTAAAATATGTACTAAATCTCTCATAATGTGAGCACAGTCATTTACACCTCTTAATAAAACAGACTGGTTTCCTAGAGGAATTCCTGCGTTAGCTAATTTTGCCAATGCTACTTCTGCTTCTTTTGTCATTTCTTTTGGATGGTTGAAGTGTGTATTTAACCAAACTGGATGATGCTTTTTAAGCATTTCACATAGCTCGTCTGTAATTCTCTGAGGCATTACAACTGGAGTTCTTGAACCTAATCTAACGATTTCAACATGTGGAATTTTTCTTAATTCAGTAAAGATGTAATCTAGTATTTCATCTTCAACTAATAGACAATCTCCACCTGAAAGTAATACGTCTCTAACCTGAGGAGTATTCTTGATGTATTCAATACACTGGTTAATTTCATCCATTGATCTTGCGCCATCAGTTTCTCCTGCTAATCTTCTACGAGTACAGTGTCTACAATACATTGAGCACTGGTCTGTAATTAAGAATAAAACTCTATCTGGGTATCTGTGAGTAAGTCCTGGTGCTGGTGAGTCTTCGTCTTCGTGAAGAGGGTCAAGCATGTCATGTTCTCCTCTGTGAGTTTCACTAAGTGTAGGAACTGCCTGCATTCTTACTGGACATCTTGGATC
This sequence comes from Anaerovoracaceae bacterium, assembly GCA_036637375.1. Taxonomy (GTDB): domain Bacteria; phylum Bacillota; class Clostridia; order Peptostreptococcales; family Anaerovoracaceae; genus JAVWMQ01. The sequence continues at coordinate 40,838 of JAVWMQ010000009.1, read as the reverse complement.
ATCTGGATCCATTAATGATGCATAGTAAGGAGTAATTCCAACTCTAAAACCGTCCATAACTCTAGCAATATCTTCTTTTTCTTTTTCTGTTAAGTTTACAACTGCTGCAATATCCTCAACAGTGTTTAATCTATTTTCTACCTGCCAATGCCAGTCATTCCACTGTTCATCAGTAACGTCTTTCCATAAAGGTACATCTTTCCAATTTCTAATAGCCATATTCTGTTTCTCCTTCTTTAATAAAACCGTAAAATTTTCATACTATAGATTAGTCTATTACGCGTACATTTCTTTAAATAAGTTTCTTAGTCCTTCGTGTTCTCTTAGAACCTGTAAAGTGATTTCTGCATGTCCTGCTGTATATCCATTTCCAACAACCATGTTAACGTCTTTACCAACACCTTCAGCACCAAGAGCTGCTTTAGTGAAGCTTGTTGCCATTGAGAAGAAGTAAACTAATCCGTCATCTTTACATGCAAGAATTGAAGCCATTTCTGTGTTTTCAATATTTACACAGTTAATAACGATATCTGCTAATTCTCCATCTGTTAATTCCATAATTCTATTGTAAATTCCAACTGCATCTGTTGCATCTGCTGCAAAATACTCATCAGCAAGATTTAAATTTCTAGCTCTGTTTGTTGACTTTTCTGATCCGCCAATACAGATAACCTTACCTGTAACTCCAGCTCTCTTCTTTGCTTCATATAGGCAAAGTAGTCCAGATTTACCGCCACCACCTATGATAACTACTGTATCACCAGGTTTAACAAGTTTTGCTGTTTGTGCAGGTGCTCCTGCTACGTCTAATGCAGATAGTGCTAATCCTTCTTCCATATCTTCAGGAAGTTTAGCATAGATTCCGCTCTGGAATAAAATCGCCTGTCCCTTAATATCAACCTGGTCAATTTCTGGTCTAACTTCTAAAATCTCCTCAATTACAAGTGGTGTAAGAGATAGAGAAACTAATGTAGCAATCTTATCGCCAACTGCAAGGTCTCCCTCATAGTTTTCTCCGATTTCCTTAACTGTTCCAATTAGCATTCCGCCTGAACCTGTCCAAGGATTCTTGTGCTTTCCAGCTTTTTCAACAATGCCTAACATTGTCTTTTTAATTTCTTCTATATCCCCATTTGCTCTTCTCTCAATTTCAGTAAAAGAAGCTGAGTCAATATTTAACGTTTTAACATCAATTAAAACTTCATTGTCGTAAATTTCCATAGTGTTATCAATAACATCTGCTGGCTGTGGTAAAACTCCTTTTGGTGAAATAACTCTGTGTGTTCCGTATGGACATCCTTTTTTCATAATAGTTCCTCCTAAAATTCAAATATACCTTTTTTTCGTTTTTTAACTAAGTATATATTATGCAATTATTATGCCAATGGTATCATTGTTAAAAAACAAGCAATCTTTAATTATTAAAGCAATAAACGAACCGTTTCTGGTTCTCGCCTAAAAGTTGATGAACTAAAATTGGTTCGTTTATGTTTTTTCTTATTTAAAATTGTTGTTTAAGCATAAGTTTCTTCAAAAAATCTTTTGATTGGTTCATATTCACGAAGAACCTGCAGTGCCACTTCCGAATGACCTTTTGTATATCCATTGCCAATTAGAAGTACAACATCCTTACCAACACCTTCTGCTCCAAGTGCCGCCTTAGTGAAATCTGTTGCCATTGAGAAGAAGTAAGCCTTGCCATGATTTTTGCAAGCCATAATAGTCGACATTTCGGTATTTGGTATATTAACTACATTGATTACAACATCTGCCAAGTGGCCATCTGTAAGTTCTTCTACCTTCTTGTATACTTCAATAGCATTAGTCGCATCCATAGTTACATAATCGTGTGCCACGTCTAATTTCCTAGCTCTTTCTGTTGCTGTTTCAAATCCATCAATACAGATAACCTGCCCATTAATTCCAGCATTCTTCTTTGCTTCATATAAACAAAGTAGTCCAGATTTACCGCCACCACCAATAACAACAACTTTGTCGCCAGGATTTACCAACTTTGCTGTCTGAGCTGGCGCTCCAGCAACATCTAGTACTGATAAAGCTAACGTTTCTGGAATATCATCTGGTAATATTCCATATATTCCACTTTCAAACAATATTGCCTGTCCATCAATATCTACCTGATCAATATTAGCCCTAACATCTAGAATTTCATTGATTTTAATAGGTGTCAATGATAGAGAAACAAGAGTTGCAATTTTATCTCCAACTTTTAAATCTCCTTTAAATTTGCTACCAATTTCTTTAACTGTACCAATTAACATTCCGCCTGAACCTGTTACAGGGTTTTTGTGTTTCCCTGTTGTTTCAACTATTTCTAAAATTCTAGCTTTGATTTTTTCAACATCTCCGCCAGCTGCATTTTTGATTTGTGTAAATGAAGCAGAGTCAATGTTCAGTGTCTGCACATCAATTAAAACTTCATTTTCATATATATCCATTGTATTATCTATAATTTCTGCAGGCTGCGGTAAAACGCCCTGTGGTTCAATTACTCTATGTGTTCCGTATCTACATCCTTTTCTTTCTGTCATTTCATTCTCCTTTTCTATACTTCTATAATTTACACACGATTTATAAAGCAAGATTTATGCCAACTTTTAAATTCCTCCCAATTAAACACAAAAAAAGATTTTGATTACTCAAAATCTTTTTTTGTCTCTATTTCATATTTGTTCTTTTTTCTAACCATTTGGGTTTGACTTATTCCAAGAGCTTTTGCAGCCTTTCTTGTAGAGCCACATTTTTCATACACTGTTTTGATTATATCTTTTTCAAAGTTTTCGACTAATAAATCTAGCTGCACTCCCGTTTCATCTAGGTTATCAGGAATTCTAAAGCTTGTAGTTTTGGCGAATATATCTCCATTTAACTCTTTCATAACGTCCATTACAGTGATATCCTCACCTCTAGCACCGATTAACAATCTTTGAACTACATTTTCAAGCTCCCTAATGTTTCCTGGCCAATCGCTTTGCTGTAGATAGGTAATCGCATCTTCCTCAATTCCCCTCTCTATTCCAAATTTCTCACTATATTTCGTTATAAAATGACTCACAAGGGCTGGTATATCATCTTTTCGTTCCTTTAAAGATGGCACTTTAATAGGAAAAACATTTAATCGATAGTACAAGTCACTTCTAAACAATTTCTTTTCTACAAATTCATCCAAATCCCTATTTGTAGCCGAAATAATTCGCACGTTTGTCTTGACCGGAGTAGCCCCTCCAACTCTAAAAAATTCTCCGTCTTGAATAACTCTAAGTAGCTTAGCCTGCATATCAAGTGGCAACTCTCCAACCTCATCAAGAAAAACAATGCCATTATCAGCCGTTTCAAAATATCCTTTTTTACCTCCTGTTTTCGCACCAGTAAACGAACCAGATTCATAGCCAAAAAACTCTGACTCCATTAAATTTGGGGCTATTGAGGCACAATTTATTTTGATAAATGTCTGCATATTTCTGCTGCTATTTTTTTGTATTATGTGTGCTACTTTATCTTTACCTACACCAGTATCTCCAGTAAGCATAACGTTACAATCGTATTTAGATACATTCATTATCTCATCAAGAACCATTTCCATTGCACGACTCTCACTAATAAAATCTTCAAACAAGAACTTCCTATAGTCAGCCTGCTTCATAACCCTTTGAGCTTTACGTCTACTTTGATTTGTAATAACTGCAGTACCCTCAAAATAAGGAGCAAGTTCCCTAACGATATCCACATCAAAGTCATCATATCCATCAACATAACCCTCTGCACAATGAAGCCTCAAGCTTCTCCCTATTGATTCTGTAATATAAAGAGCAATATTATAATTGTTTATTAAGTTAGCAAATAAAACTTCTCCACCATTTTTCGTTGCTAAAATATTAATAGTTTCTGCCCCAGGGATATCTGCACAATTGATAGTTAAATCAAACAATTCATCATGATTAAACTTCTCAACCACCTCAAGTGGATGTAGTATGTTTTCATATCTAATTTCATCAAAAACATTTTCAATTAGAGCATCTATTTTACCATCCATAATTACCGTATTTGTTTTTTTGTCAAGAATATTTACAATTGTAGCATTCCTACCTACAGTTCTCCTAATTGTATATCCATACAAAATATTTACAAGCAAATTGTTTCCAACTATCAAGAACCTCTCCTTGCCTTTTGAAAGTTCACTCGCCTTATAAAGTGTACCAGATTCATTAAAGGCATATAAAAGTAAATTAACAGGAAGAACGCCATGGCTTTTAACAACTGTAATGTTGTTATAAAGTATAGCATATCCTGAAACATCTACCTGATTATACGCATGGTCAATCCCTTCAATCTTAGAAATATAAAGGGGCATACTTGTAAGTGAAGCATTGCAAATAACAGTATCTCCAACCTCTATTCCTTCAGCATTTATATAATCCGCTCCAATTGCCTCTACAACCCCATACGCCAAACCGCCGGTGTCTGTAACCGGATTATGAAGTTTACCTCTACGTTCAACTATATCTATTATCTTTTCTTTTATTAGTTCATCTTTATTATTCACATCAAGACAAATTTGTCTAAAGCTCGTTCCTTCAATATGAAGTCTACGCAAGGATACTCGCATCTCATGCTTTTTTATTTCTCTTTGATTATCAAGCTTCCAAGCAGTAGTTGGTAGTAGCTGTTTTGGTTCAATAACTCTGTCTTGTCCATATTCTATATTCATTATGTGTTCACTCCTCCACATTTGTGAGCCAAAAACGGTTCACTTTTACTTGTTTTCAATGATAAACTATTGGCACGAAAATTGCAATATATATTACTATAATATAATAATAATTTTATCGTACAAATTACACATCAAAAATTTTAAAGGAGAAAACTAATGGAAAAAATCACATCAACATTAAGACTAAGAATGTCCCACAAAGACGCTCATTACGGCGGTAGCCTTGTAGATGGAGCTCATATGGTTCACCTATTTGGTGATGTTGCAACTGATCTACTAATCAAAGCTGATGGAGACGAAGGATTATTCCTTAGATATGACGAAGTTGAATTTTTAGCACCAACATATGCTGGCGATTATATCGAAGCTTATGGCGAAATCACTAAAATGGGTAACACTTCAAGAACAATGGAATTTGTTGCAAAAAAGGTTATAGCAGCTAGACCTGACATTAGCCCTTCAGCGGCAGATGCCTTAGAAGAGCCAATCATCGTTGCTAGGGCAAAAGGCGTATGCGTTACACCAAAAGAATCAAAGAGAAAATAACAATAATACAAATTAAAACCGTTCCAGACTGGGACAATCCCAAAATGAAACGGTAAATCTTTTTCAAAGTTTTGTAAACCTCCAAGCTTTATGTACTTGTTTTTCATAAGCTTGGAGGTTTTAAAATTTATGAGTATTCTATATTATTTTGCCCATTCAAATGAGCCCATTACTGAATTATCATCTTTTTTCTTTTATTCACTACTACTCCTGGACTTTCTCCTACTGAATAAATCTTATCCTCCAAAATTTAATTTATAGCGAAAGCAAGTAGTCAACTTCTTCACGACTTAGTTTTCTGTAGTGCCCTTCCTTTAGTCTGCCTAATCTAATTTCTCCTATTGCAACTCTCTCAAGTTCCTGCACAGGGCAACCAACAGCAGCAAACATTTTACGAACTTGTCTATTCTTGCCTTCATGAATTTGAATTTCAGCAATAGCTGATCTTTCACCTTGTTTAATCACTTCCACTTTAGCTCTTTTAGTAATATAGCCACCAATGTCAATTCCATTTCTCAGTTTTGCTAGTTTCTGTCCAGACAAAACACCAGCTACATGAGCTCTATAAACCTTTGGCGTTTCATGCTTAGGATGTGTTAGTTTATTAGCTAAATCCCCATCGTTAGTCATTAGTAATAATCCCGTTGTATTGTAATCCAATCTACCAACAGGATAAACTCTAGCATTTACATCCTTAACTAAATCTGCAACAATAAGTCTACCCTTATCATCATCCATTGTCGTTACATAACCCTTTGGCTTGTTTAATGCAATATAAGTCTTTTTTTCTGCCTTACTTATTAATACACCGTTTACAACAACCTTGTCTCCATCCTTAACTTGGTAACCAGGTTCTCTCATTGCCTTACCGTTAATTTTAACGTTACCATTAATTGTAAGTTCATCGGCTTTCCTTCTGCTGGCAATGCCTGCATCAGCAATATATTTATTTAATCTCATTATTTCACCCTCTTATATATTTTATCGTTCAATTAGTGTACCATAATTTACAACAAAACGCAATTTGTGTTATAATATAGCCATGATTACACAAACACAAAAAAGAGCCTTAATACTGGCCATTCGCGCTGGCGAAATAATGATGAAAAATGGAGCTGAAATTTACAGGGTGGAAGAAGTTATCACCCGTATTTGTCATGCTTGCGATGTTCCTTATGTTGAAGTATTTGCAACACCAACAGGAATCTTCGCTTCCATCGGTTCTGGCGGAGCTGATGGAGAAACTTCAACATATATAAAGTCTATTAGTACAAGGACTACTGACTTAAACAAGATATCTCGTGTAAACGCTTTTTCACGAAGATTTACAACAACAGATCTTTCAGTTGAGGACGGAATGAAAGAGTTAACCAAAATTGATAATGAAAAGCCATATCATATATCACTTAGACTTCTTGGTGCTGCCTTAGTAAGCTCCCTGTTTTGTCTAGTATTTGGCGGCCAAATCAGTGATGCAATTTGTGTATTTGCAATAGGGCCAATTAGTTACTTGCTTTCTGTATTTTTGGGTAAATATGCTATTAGCTACTTTATTCAAGATTTTTGTTGTTGCGCCCTTGCTACAGTTTTGGCTTTAATTGCCGAAAGCATAGGCTTAACCAATGCCCATGACCACATTATCATTGGAGTCCTAATGATATTTGTACCTGGAGCCGCCCTAACAAGCTCTCTCAGAGATTTTCTCACTGGAGATATGCTATCTGGCGTTGCTAGACTTACAGAGGCCATAGCCATTGCAATTTCCCTTGCCGCCGGTGCTGGTTTCGTACTTAAATGTTGGTCATATATAGGAGGGTTTGCTCTATGATGGGATATCAATCATTTGCACTTGGTATGTTAGCTTGTCTCGGGTACTGCCTACTATGCCACATCCCCAAAAAATCAATACCTGTAGCTGCAATAATCGGTGGCTTCAGTTGGTTAATATATGTGACTATGGTCGATGAAGGTTCTGGAAAAGTTATGGCATCTTTTGTTGCCGCTGCATTTGTTGCAATTATAAGTGACATTTCTTCACGAGTTCTAAAGGAAGCCGCTACTATATTTATAATTCCTGGCATCATACCTTTGGTTCCTGGTGCAGGCATGTATTACACTATGATAGAAATTGTAAACGGACAATACTCCAAAGCTGCAGTAATTGGTGGGGAAACATTCTTTATTGCTGGTGCAATCGCTTTATCCCTACTTTTGATTGGCTCTGTAACCAGAATACTACATGCTATAAAGCGAAAGATAGTTTAATTAATAACAAAAAACCTATGACTTTAATATGCCCCCTGTCTATTTGACAGGGGGCATATCACTTCTCCTTGAAAAGATATAGGTTTATTTTTTTACTTATTTTAAAGTATTTATTTTCTATTTCTAATTTTTATACAATAACCAAAAAACTGACTAGAGAGGGGCTCTACTCAGTAATTTGGCATATGAATGTGAATAAGAAAGAAAGTCATTCATTCCCATAACGACTACAGGAATTTATCATTATTATAGCACCCTTCAAAAGTGCTGTCAACATTTTGTGTCATTATATCCAAGTTTTTTGTTATTTTTTTGTCTAATATAACAGTTTTTATGCATTTATTCTTATATGACTAAACTTTTCCATTATTTTTTAAACAAATCATTCTCACACTATTTTTCCATAAAAGCAAGAGAGATAATCACCATGAAGCGATTATCTCTCTCTATTTGTTAGAATTACTCTGCTAATTTCTTGTATTTTGCAAATCTTTCCATTGCTTCTTCTTCAACCTTCTGGAATAAAGTTTCAGCAGTATCTGGGAATTCTTTTGCTAGAGAATTGAATCTTACCTGATCCATGATAAATTCTCTAAATCCACCTGCAGGCTCTTTTGAGTCTAAGATGAATGGATTCTTTCCTTCTTCTTTTAGTTCAGGATTGAATCTGTATAGCTGCCAGTAACCGCACTTAACTGCATCTGCAGTGTTTTCCTGTGTTTTGCCCATGCCTTTTTTCATACCATGGTTAATACAAGGAGCGTAACAAATTACTAGTGATGGACCTGGATAAGCTTCAGCTTCTGTAATTGCTTTCATAAACTGATTCTTGTCAGCACCCATACCAACCTGAGCAACGTATACATAGCCATAGCTCATAGCCATCATACCTAAGTCTTTCTTCTTAGTTTTCTTACCAGAAGCAGCAAACTTAGCAATTGCTGATGTAGGAGTAGCTTTTGAAGCCTGACCACCTGTATTTGAGTAAACTTCTGTATCAAATACAAGAACGTTAATGTCTTCGCCTGAAGCTAGAACATGGTCTACACCGCCGTAACCGATGTCATAAGACCATCCGTCTCCACCAACACACCATACTGATTTCTTAACTAGGAAGTCAGCTTTTTCTTTAATTACTTTTGCAAATTCAGCAGCTTCACCTGTTAGGTTTGCTTTTTCGATTGCAGCAACTAGGTTATCGCTGTATTCTCTTGATTTTGCACCTTCATTGATATTTTCAATCCAAGTTCCAGCTGCAGCTTTAATATCTTCATCTGCTGATGTTTCAATTAAACCACCAACTGCATCTTTTAATTTTTCTCTCATCTGTACAACACCTGAAGCCATACCAAGACCAAACTCAGCATTATCTTCAAATAATGAATTAGCCCATGATGGACCTCTGCCGTTTTCATCCTTACAGTAAGGCATTGATGGTGCAGAAGCTCCCCAAATAGAAGAACATCCTGTTGCATTAGCAATCATCATTCTGTCACCAAATAGCTGAGTAACAACCTTCATGTATGGAGTTTCTCCACAACCTGCACAAGCACCTGAGAATTCAAAGTAAGGTTTAGCGAACTGGCTTCCCTTAACAGATGTCTTTGATAAAATTTCATCTCTAATTGGAAGTTCCATTGCATAATCCCAGTTTGGAACCTGGTTTTCCTGTGTTGCAAGAGGTTTCATTTCTAATGCTTTTTCTTTTGCTGGACAAATATCTGCACAGTTTCCGCAACCTAGACAGTCTAGTGCATCTACCTGCATTCTGTATTCTAATCCTTCAAATCCTTTACCAGTTGCTTTGATTGTTTCAAATCCTTCTGGAGCATTTGCTTTTTCTGCTTCATTAACTAAAACAGGTCTGATTGCTGCGTGTGGGCATACAAATGCACACTGGTTACACTGAATACAGTTATCTTTATTCCATTCAGGTACGTCAACAGCTACGCCTCTCTTTTCAAAAGCAGATGTTCCTGATGGGAATGTACCGTCTGCAATATCTTTGAATGTAGATACTGGTAGGTCATCTCCTTCTTGTCTGTTAATTGGAACAAGAACTTTTTCGATGAATTCTGGAAGCTCTTTTGCTTCTTTTGCTTCTTCTGTTGCATTAGCCCATTCAGCTGGAACGTCAACTTTTGTTGCACTTCCAATACCGTTATCTACTGCCGCATAGTTCATGTTTACAACTTTTTCACCTTTTTTGCCGTAAGACTTAACAATTGATTCCTTTAGGTATTTAACTGCATCATCTACAGGAATTACTTCTGTTAATTTAAAGAATGCAGACTGCATAATCATGTTGATTCTGTTTCCTAAACCAATTTCTTGTCCAATCTTTGTAGCATTTATTGTGTAGAAGTTAATGTCATTCTTAGCAATGTACTGTTTTAGGCTTGCTGGTAAATGTGCATTTAGCTCAGCAGCATCCCATGTACAGTTAAGTAAGAATGTGCCACCCTTCTTTAATCCCTTAGTTAGGTCATACTGATTTACATATGCCTGGTTGTGACAAGCAACAAAGTCAGCTTCTGAGATTAAGTAAGTAGACTGAATCTTGTTCTTACCAAATCTTAAGTGAGAAACTGTGATACCACCAGATTTCTTAGAGTCATATGAGAAGTATCCCTGTGCATACATATCAGTGTTATCTCCGATAATTTTGATAGCCTGTTTGTTTGCACCAACTGTACCGTCTGATCCAAGTCCCCAGAATTTACATCTTACTGTTCCTGCTGGCTCTGTTGTAATATCAACTGTTTCAAGTGAAGAGTTGTTTACGTCATCAACAATACCAATTGTAAACTGGTTCTTTGGAGCATCTGCTGCAAGATTATCAAATACTGCAACAATCTGTCCTGGAGTTGTATCTTTTGATCCAAGTCCATATCTTCCGCCAATGATTTTTGGTGCGTTTTCTTCATCAAAATACATAGTTTTAATATCCATGTATAGTGGATCTCCAATTGCACCTGGTTCTAGAGTTCTATCTAATACAGCAATTTTCTTAACTGTTTTAGGCATAACTGCTTTTAGGTATTCAGGAGCCCATGGTCTATATAATCTAACTTTAATTAGTCCAACTTTTTCGCCTTTTGCTAACAATACGTCTAATGTTTCTTCGATTGTTTCACAAACAGATCCCATTGCGATGATAATGTTTTCAGCATCTGGTGCTCCAACATAATCAAATAATTTGTATTCTCTACCTGTAACTTTTCCAATTTCATTCATGTAATTAGCTACGATTTCTGGAAGTGCTTCATAGTAAGGTCTTGAAGCTTCTCTAGCCTGGAAGAAAATATCAGGGTTCTGTGCTGTACCTCTGATAACTGGATGTTCTGGATTTAAAGCGTTTGCTCTAAATTCGTTAACTGCATCCATATCAACTAGTTTAGCAAATTCAGCATGATCAATAACTTCGATCTTCTGTACTTCGTGAGATGTTCTAAATCCATCAAAGAAGTGTAAGAAAGGAACCTGTCCTTTAATTGCAGATAAGTGGGCAACACCTGCTAGGTCCATACATTCCTGAACAGAACTTGAACATAGAAGTGCAAAACCAGTCTGTCTAGTTGCCATTACGTCTGAATGGTCACCAAAGATACATAGTGCATGAGTTGCAAGAGTTCTAGCTGTAACATGGAAAACTCCTGGTAATAATTCTCCAGCAATTTTGTACATGTTAGGAATCATTAGTAGTAGTCCCTGTGAAGCTGTATAAGTAGTAGTTAATGCTCCAGCTGCAAGTGAACCGTGAACGGCTCCAGCTGCGCCAGCTTCTGACTGAAGTTCAACAACTTTAACTTCTTGTCCAAAAATATTCTTTGCACCATGTGCAGCCATATCATCAACAACTTCTGCCATTGGTGATGAAGGTGTAATTGGGTAAATAGCCGCAACATCTGTAAACGCATATGATACGTAAGCTGCTGCTGAGTTACCATCCATAGTTTTCATTTTTTTCTGTGACATAGTAATCCTCCAAATTTAATCGCGAAAAACGTTTTTCAATCTTCTCGCCAAACAATAATACACTTCTACTTTATACCTTGAAATACCCTTTGTCAACACGATAAATCAAAAGAAACAGATATTTTTGTGCAAAAAAATTGGCAGTTGCAACTGCCATTTTTTTATGCGAATTTTCAGCAAATTTGTAATCTTTTTTCAATTTAATTTATCCCAATTTTCGAGCTTAAATTATCGTTTTTTTTGTTACTCAATCACTATTAATTAGCTTGTATTAGATTAACTCTCCCGTAATGCTAAATGTATGACTTTTTTTCAATTTAACCTTTACCATTTCACCAATTAGATTATTATCACCTTCAAAGTTTACAATTTTGTTTTGTTCTGTTCTACCTGTTAATTGTGATTCATTGGTTTTGTTTCTACCTTCTACTAGAACGATCTCTTCTCGACCTACAAATGTTTCATTTTTCTTTGCACAACATTTATTTACAGATGCAAGAAGTCTGTTAAATCTCTTGTGTTTTATATCTTCTGGAATTTGATCCTCATAATGCTCTGCTGGAGTTCCCTTTCTAACAGAATATATGAATGTGAATGCCGAATCAAAACACACCTCTTCAACAAGAGATACTGTATCTTCAAATTCTTCTTCAGTTTCTCCTGGGAATCCTACAATAATATCTGTGGAAATACCGATATCTGGGCACACTGCTCTCAGCTTCTTTACTAACAGCAAGTAGTCCTCTCTTGTATATCTCCTATTCATTCTCTTTAAGATATTGTTGTTCCCTGACTGAACAGGTAAATGAACATAGTTACCCAAAACTTCACACTTGCCATATGCCTCAATTAATTTATCTGATAAGTCTTTTGGGTGAGAAGTCATAAACCTCAACCTCTTTAGTCCTTCAATATCATTTATCATATATATTAAATCCGCAAAATCAACACCACCCTCACCTTTGTAAGAGTTTACGTTTTGACCTAGTAACGTAACTTCCTTAGCCCCGTCAGCCACTAGATTTTTGATTTCCTCAATAATGAACTCTGGCTTACGGCTTCGTTCTCTGCCTCTAGTATAAGGAACTATACAATATGTGCAAAAATTGTTACACCCGTTCATTATATTTACAAATGCTTTATGTTTATACATTCTCTTTGAAGGTAAATGTTCTACAATTTCCTCACAATCTTCATAAGTTTGAACAAGTCTACACTTTTTGGAAATAACCTCATTTAACATCTTAGGAAATTCGTGAATATTGTTTGTCCCAAAAATAATATCTACCCATGGATATTTTTCTTTAATAGTATCTTTGATATGCTGCTGCTGCATCATACAGCCACAAGCACAAACAATGAACTCCTTGTTCTTTTCTTTTTGCTTTTTGTACTGACCAAGCATTCCATAAAATCTTTGATCAGCATTATCTCTAACACTACACGTATTAATTATTACAATATCTAATTCTTCTTTGCTTGTTGCCTCTTCATACCCAAGTTCTGTTAGCATTCCAGCTAAGGTCTCAGAATCTCGCTCATTCATTTGGCAACCTAACGTTATTATATTATACTTTTTCATGTTTTCTTTCTCTACCCATCAATATTTCTACAGCAGCTTTTGCATTGATTTCACCATTAATAACCTTGTAAATATGCTCGGTTATAGGCATCTCTATATTATTTTTTTGTGCAAGACCATAGGCCGCTTCTGTAGTAAACATTCCTTCAACAACCATACCTATTTTTTTTGTGGCATCATCTGGAGAAAGCCCTTCTCCTATCATAATTCCACATCTCCTATTTCTCGAGTGCATACTTGTGCAAGTAACGATTAAATCGCCTACGCCTGTAAGCCCTGCAAAAGTCTCCTGTTTGGCACCCATAGCAATACCCAGCCTTGAAATTTCAGTAAGACCTCTAGTCATAAGAGCTGCCTTTGCATTATCTCCAAAACCCATACCATCTGAAATTCCAGCTCCAAGAGCAATGATATTCTTTAGAGCACCACCAAGTTCTACACCAACGACATCATCATTAATATACGTTCTAAATCTCTCTGTAAAGAATAAATCCTGAACATACATAGCAGTTTCCCTATCATTTGATGCAATTGCAACAGTAGTCGGAAGCTTCTTTCCAACTTCTTCGGCATGGGATGGCCCAGATAAAACAGCATACTTAATACTTGGATTAATTTCATATGCAACCTGAGACATACGCATTAATGTTTTTTGCTCTATTCCCTTTGCTACGTTCACAATTACAGCATCTTTGTCAAGATACTGCTGCGCTTCCGTAAAAACCTCTCTAAAATATTGTGCTGGCACTGAAAACAGAACCATTTCAGCCCCACTTATTGCCTCGCCAAAGGATTTCTTTGGAAATATGTTTTCTCCAAGACTAATACCTGGCAAATACTTTACATTTTCATTTGTTTTTTTCATTTCAACAATTTGTGCTGAATTTCTTCCCCACAGATCTACAGTATAGCCTTTACTTGCCAAAGTTATTGCAAGTGCTGTGCCCCAGCTTCCTGCACCAATTACACATAATTTATTCATGAAGTTCTCTCCTTCTTTTTGAAATTCAATTTTGGTTCTTCTCCATTAATTAAACGTTTAATATTTGCTCTGTGTTTAACTAAAACAAGCATCGCAAGAACCGTTCCAAGGTATATAAATCCCGGCTCAAATATCCAAGCAATAATAGGAAATGTTGCAGCACCAAGTACTGAACCTGCTGACATTCTCTTAGTAACAAGAACGCCAATGATTACAATAAGCAATGCAGTAAATCCCATTGCAACATTAAGCCCAACTAATGAACCAAACGCTGTCGCAACGCCTTTACCGCCCTTAAACTTATAGATAATTGGCCAAATATGACCACAAAATACTCCAACAACACAAAGCATTGCAGTGAAGTGTCCTCCAACATAATGCCCTAGCAAAACAGCAATAGTCCCTTTTAAAACGTCAACTATCAAAGTAATTATAGCAGCTTTTTTGCCCAACACTCTAAGCGCATTAGTTGTTCCAGCATTACCACTTCCCGCACTTTTAATATCAATACCATTTGCTTTTGCAAGTATTGTTGATGGGGAAATGTTTCCTATGAAATAAGCCAAGACAACCATACAAATTATTGTAAAGGGTGAAGCCCCTAAAGTTTCAATTGGATACATTATTCTTTTTCGCCTTTCTCTCTAAATACAAATTTTACAGAAGTTCCATCAAAACCAAAACCTTCTCTGATTTTGTTTTCAAGATATCTTGAGTATGAAAAATGCATCAAGTCTCTTGAGTTTATTTTGAACGAGAATAATGGTGGTTTGATACCTACCTGAGTAGCATAGTAAATCTTTAAACGTCTACCCTTGTCTGATGGTGGCTGTTTCATCATTATTGCATCAGAAATCAAGCTGTTAAGCTGACCAGTCGGCACTCTTAAAGCTCTGTTTTCTGCTACTGATTTAGCCATATGAATTACATTCATAACTCTCTGTTTTTCTTTTACTGAAATAAATATACTTGAAGCATAAGACATAAAAGTAAGCTCTCTTGCAATTACTTCTTTGTACTTCTTCATTGTATTTGTTTCTTTTTCAATTAAGTCCCACTTATTTACAACAATTACAATACCTTTGCCCGCTTCATGAGCTATACCGGCAATTCTCTTGTCCTGTTCAGTGATACCCTCTGTCGCATCAATTACCAAAAGACACACGTCACATCTTTCAATTGCAGCGATAGCTCTTATTACAGAATACTTCTCTATATCCTCGTTAATTCTATTTTTTCTACGAACACCTGCAGTATCAATCAATGTAAATTTATCGCCATTTAGTTCAAATGGTGTATCAATTGAATCTCTTGTTGTCCCTGCAATAGGGGAAACAATTACTCTGTTTTCTCCTGTAAGTTCATTTACCAATGATGATTTACCAACATTTGGTTTACCAATAATTGCAATACCAATAGAATCATCCTCTTCTAGATCTGCATCATCGCTAAAGCTTTCAACAATTTCATCTAGCAAGTCACCAATTCCAAGCATATTTGCAGCTGAAATAGGCATTGGTTCTCCAAGTCCTAGCTCATAAAAATCATAGAAATCTTCTGGCAGTTGTGCTGTATCTACTTTATTTACAGCCAAAATCACTTTTTTGCCTGTTCTCATAAGCATCATAGCAACTTCTCTATCATCTGGAGTCACTCCATCTTTGCCATTAACTATAAATAAGATTACATCTGAAGTATCCATGGCAATCTGCGCCTGCTCTCTCATTTGAGCTGGAATAATTTCTTCACTTGCAGGCTCGATTCCACCTGTATCAATTAATGCAAAGTGCATATTTCTCCACTCTGCTTCTGCATAAATTCTATCTCGAGTTACACCTGGTGTGTCCTCTACAATAGCAATTCTTCTACCTACTATTTTGTTAAATAATGTTGATTTACCAACATTAGGTCTGCCAACTACGGCTACTAATGGTTTACTCATCGAAAATTCCTCCTATAAAATCTTTCGGATCAAATTCCTTTAGGTCATCCATACCTTCACCAACTCCTACAAATTTAATTGGCATATCAAATTCATCTGAAATAGTAATAGCTATACCGCCCTTCGCTGTCCCATCTAGTTTAGTTAGTACAACACCTGTAAGGTCTGTTACTTCACCAAATTCTTTGGTCTGTGATACAGCGTTTTTACCTGTTGTTGCATCGAGAACCAAAAGTGTTTCTCTTGCAGCCTCAGGGAATTCTTTATCAATAACTTTGTTCATTTTTTCAAGCTCATTCATTAAGTTCTTTTTGTTGTGAAGTCTTCCTGCAGTATCACAAATCAAAACATCAATGTTCTTGGCTTTAGCTGATCTTGCTGCATCAAATAGCACAGCTGAAGGGTCAGCACCCTCTTGATGTCTTATAACATTCACACCAACTCTTTGTCCCCAAATTTCAAGCTGTTCTCCAGCTGCTGCTCTAAATGTATCAGCAGCTGCAAGTAGCACGCTCTTGCCTTCTTTTTGGTATTTGTTGGCAATCTTTCCTATTGAGGTAGTTTTGCCACCACCATTAATTCCTATCATCAAAATAACTAAAGGAAAGCTTTCGTTTAATTTGTGCCTATCGCCTTTGTCAACAGCTTCAGTCATAATATCCTTTAGCCTTGTTCTAACACGCTCAGGGTTTGTTATGTACTCATCCTTAACTTCAGTTCTCAATCTTTCAATAATATTTAATGTTGTTTCCATACCAATATCTGAAGTTATTAGTATTTCTTCAAGTTCTTCAAAAAGCTCCTCATCAACCTTAGCTCTCGCCATAATAGCATCGCCAATACGTTCTGATAACCTTCCAAAGAAACCTTTTTTCTTCTTTAATTCCATATTATTTCCTTTCTTTTATAGTGGTAATTTTTGTCCCAAATCCAGCGAAAATACTTTGGATATTCCTCTTTCTGGCATAGTTACGCCATACATTACATCTGCATGCTCCATTGTTGTTTTTTGGTGAGTAATCAATGTAAACTGAATGTCCTCAAAGTTCTTTAAGTAATTGGCAAAAACATGAATATTATGATCATCTAGTGCCGCTTCAACCTCATCCAAAATACAGCAAGGCGTTGGTTTTGTTTTTAAAACCGCAAACATTAACGCTATAGCTGTCATGGTTTTTTCTCCCCCAGATAGTAAATTAATATTTTTTAACTGCTTGCCTGGTGGCTGAGCGTTTATTTCAATTACAGCTTCTAGTGGATTTTCTTCATTATCAAGAGTTATTTTGCCATGCCCTCCCCCAAAGAATTCCACAAAGATTTCTTCAAAGTTAAGGACAATTTCATCAAAACTTTCCTTGAATTTTTCTCTAATCACTTTGTCCATATCTGATACAATTAATCTTAATTCTTCCATAGATTTATTTATATCATCACGCTGTGCCGATAGGAAAACATATCTCTCGCTAACACTTTCATATTCTTTAATAGCTCCGATATTAACTTCCCCAAGCTCCTTTATTCTGTTTTTGATTTCTCTATTTTCTCTAATTGCTCCTTGCATTGCAAATTCTTCGGTTTTTAGTTCCAGAGCCTGCAAGTATGATACTTCAAATTCTTCCCAAAGTTTGTTCTTGTAGTTATCTAGCTGAGTATCAAGTCTCGCTTGCTTAATATCAATTTCATATTTTTGATTTTGAATACTAGCACTTTTGTTGTCAATTTCCTCTTTAGCTTTTATTAAATCACTTAACTTGGTATTTTCTAATGCTCTTTCTTCTGTCAGCTTTGCTATTTTGTCTTCAATAAATTGCTTTTCTTCTTCTTTAGCCTTAACCTCACTTTCACTAAAGTCAAAACTATTATCAAGCTGATTTTTATTTGCAATGTTTTCGGTTAGGTCGCTTTTCTTTTTTTCTATATCAGCTTTATGCTGCTCTAAGGTTTCATTAATTCTATCTATTAGAGAATCAACACTATTCTTTTCACCTTCACAAGTATTAACCGCAATCCTAGCCTCTGTGATCTTTTGGTTAATCTCATCTAATTCAGTTTTATTTCTTTCATGGTTTAAGGTGTCAGTTTCTATATGCTCTTTTAGGTTTTCAAGCTCCAAACTGGTTTCGCTAATTAACCTCTTAATCTGCTCAACATTATGATTTGACATTTCTTGTTCATTATCAATGGTTGAAATAGCAACTTCCCATTTCTTTGCATTCTCTTCATAATCATTTAATAGCGACTTTGTAATTTCAATTTCGTTTTCCTTTGCCAATAGCTGCATTTCCACATTTCTGTAGTCACTGTCTTTATTTGTTGCATCTTTTAACAAAGCTTCTTCTCTAATCTCTAATTCTTTTTTCTTCTCTGTTTCTACTTGCTGTTTTTTAATTAATAACTTAATAGTTTCCTCTAATTTCGTTATTTCACCTTTTCTCTCAAGTAAATTTGCAGAATTATTCTTGTATTTTCCACCAGTTACTGCTCCTGAAGCATTTATTATTTCACCATCAAGAGTAACAACCTTCATACCTTTACCAGATATTTTGGAAATTTTTACAGCATTGTCCATTGTATCTGCAATTATTACATTTCCCAAAATATAGGATATTATTCCTCTGTATTTCTCATCAAAATTCACACAATCGACAGCATATCCCTCAAATCCACTATGGTTCATCACCTTAGCTTCTTTGTTTGTTGTTCTATAATTAATCGACTCTATAGGCAAAAACGTCACTCTGCCAGCTTTGTTATCCTTTAGCAATCTTATGGCTCTTTTGGCTGTTTCGTCGTTTTCACAAACTATATTTTGCATAGTTCCACCAAGGGCTGTTTCAAGTGCAACTTGGAGCCCATCAGGCACACCTATTAATTCAGCAACAACACCGCACACACCACTTGTGCCACTTTTCATTACAAATTTAACACCGTAATTATATCCCTCATAATTACTTTCCATTTCTTCAATTGTTCTTTTCCTTGTTGACACTTGAGAAATTTCAATGTTAGCTTCTTCTAATTTTTTGCTGCATTCACTTTGACTACTTCGAACCTTAGAGTATTCTTCTTTAAGATTCTTTACTTCATTTTGTAGTTCTTCCTTTTTATTTTTTAGCGAATCTCTTTCTCTAATTGCAGTTTCTAGTTCCTCTTCAGCTGTTGAAGTTTCCATGTTTTCATTTTCCATTTCCTCAATCAGCTTTACTCGCCTGCTTTCCAGAGTTCCTTTTAGGTTTTCAATACTTTTTAATTCAGCTTCCTTTGTACTTATTACATTTGAAAGCTTAAACAAACTATTCTTTTTACTTTCCAGTGCTTCTGCTCCATTGGCAAAATTTGACGTAGCAGCAGAAAACTCTTCGATACATTGATCAAGACTTTGGCTAAGAGCCTTGTGTCTTTCGTCAATAGCATTTTTATTTAAAAGTAGCTCACCTAGGCTATTTTTTTCTCTTTCAATTTTTTCTTCAGTTTCTTTAATTTCTAACTCTAATCTCTCAATATTAGTTACAATACCTAATACTTTTTCCTTATTTACATGGCTTTGATTTTCTATATTATTAATTTCGCCTATTTTTTCAATAAGCTCTTGTTTCTTTTCATCAAGTAACTCTTCTAAATTTTTACTTCTTTCCTGCCCATTGTTTATTAAAAGTTCTAATTCTTCCCTCTTATGTTTTGATTCTTCAATCTCAACAGATAATTCATCAAGATCTTCCTTTAGGGCTTTGTTTTTTTCATCAATATTTTCAATATTATTTAATGTAATATTGATTTCAAGTGCCTTATATCTATCTCTAAGTTTAATATACTCCTCAGCCTTTTCACTATCCTCTTTTAGCGTTCCGATTCTACTTTCGATTTCTGAAACTATATCCGTAACTCTTTCCATATTAGCTGTTGTAGAAGCAAGTTTACGCTCTGTTTCAGCTTTTTTTGTTCTATAGCTTACAATACCTGCGGTTTCCTCAAAAATTTCTCTAATGCTGTCAGTTTTATTACTGATGATATCTGAAATTTTACCTTGTCCAATTAGAGAATATCCATCAACGCCAATACCAGTATCCATTAAAAGTTCTCTAATATCTTTCATTCTACACTGGTTGTTGTTTATTTCATATTCACTTTCCCCTGACCTATACATTCGCCTTGTAATAGCTACTTCATTATAAGGAGTTGGCAAAATACCCGTATGGTTATCGATTACAAGAGTTACCTCTGCCATACCCCTACTCTTACGACTAGCAGTACCAGAAAAAATAACATCTTCCATCTTGCCTCCACGAAGCATCTTTGGACTTTGTTCACCAAGAACCCATCTTATTGCATCACTAATGTTACTTTTACCACTACCATTAGGACCAACAACACAGGTTATACCTTTGTCAAATTCAATTGTTACAGGTTCTGCAAATGATTTGAACCCATGCATTTCAATTCTTTTAAAGTACATTAAACATCTCCCACTAAAGCACTCTTGGCAGCAGCTTGTTCTGCCTCTTTTTTACTTTTACCAACACCAAAGCCAAACTTCTCACCATCAACTGTTAACTCGACAAAAAACGTCTTTTGGTGATCTGGCCCATCAGTTTTCAACAGGGAATATTTAATGCTAACAGTCCCCTTTTTTTGCATCATTTCTTGGAAAGCACTTTTGTAATCTACATTTAGTTTCCCAGAAATAGCTTCTACAATTAAATCTTTGAATAAATCCAAGACTACGCCTTTGACAGTATCATAACCACTTTCGAGATAAATTGCTCCAATTACTGCCTCAACCGCATCAGCTAAAATCGAATCCTTCTCGTTTCCCTTAGTTACAATTTCGCCTTTGCCCATTTTAATCAAGTCACCCATACCCAAAGAGCGTGCGACTTTTGCCAGTGAAGTTTCACAAACCACATCAGCTCTAGTCTTGCTTAGCACACCCTCCTTGTCATTTGGCCTTATCTTGTAAAGTTCTTCCCCAATAATGGCATCAAAAAACGCATCTCCAAGGAACTCTAGCCTTTCGTTACATTTGTTTCTCGAAAGTCCATTTTCTTTGGCATACGAACTATGAGTCAACGCCAATTCCAAAAGAGATCTATCCTTAAATTTATATTTAATTTTTTCTTCAAAATTAGTCATCTTCACTAATAATAATCTCCTCAATGTCAAATACTGCATCAGAAATTGTACCAACTACATTTTCTTTGGCATAAGGAATCCCCTTCAAAATAGTGTTTTTAACACCATTTGCACTAGAAGAACCATGCATTTTAACAACAGGTCCCTTAACTCCCAAAATCGGAGCTCCACCATATTCGCTATAGTCAAATTCCTCTTTTAATTCTCCCAACTTATTCTTTAGGAAAAGTGCCCCGACTTTAGCTACCATACCATCAGTAAATTTCGCCTTTAATAATTTCAAAATATTCCATGCAAGTCCTTCTGTTAATTTAAGGATTACATTTCCAACAAAACCATCACAAACAATAACATCACAAGCCCCCTTTGGAACTTCTCTAGCTTCTACATTTCCAACGAAATTAACGTGGCTTTTTGCTAAAAGTTCATGTGCCGCCTTTGTCAGTGTGGTCCCTTTGTTTTCCTCTACCCCAAGGTTCACAAGCCCAATTCTTGGATTCGGTCTACCTATTACTTTTTCCATATAAATGCTTCCCATCATACCAAATTCAAGTAGATTATTTGGTTTACATTCCGCATTTGCCCCAGCATCAACCATTAAAGCTGGCTCTTTGCCTAGTATAGGGTAAATAGTTGCCAAAGCAGGTCTATCAATCCCCTGTATTCTGCCAAGTCCAAAAAGGCTTCCTGCTAGAAGTGCTCCTGTATTACCTGCAGATACAAACAAATCGCCTTCGCCCTCTTTAACCATATTAATACCAACTACTAAAGATGAATCTTTTTTCTTTCTTACAGCCTTAACAGGGGCATCTTCATTTTCAATTACTTCCTCTGCATTTACAACTGTAATCTGGTTGTTGTCATAAGAATATTTTTTTAGTTCATTGTTTATCAAATCTTCTTTACCAACAATAACAATTTCATCTTCGATTTCTTTTGCCGCCAGTATAGCTCCTTTTACAATTTCTCCAGGTGCATTATCTCCACCCATTCCATCAATAATAATTCTCATGATTACTCCTCTTTTCTATCTAAACATCATCTTTTGCAGTAAATATCTTTAATCTTCTATTTAACACATTTAATTTAATCGGTAATTTTTCGCCATGTTCACCATCCACATCAGTAGAAATATCCACAGGTGACTCAATTAACAATTCTGAAGTTTTGAAACTCAAAACATGTTTGTTTTCCGGATGATTTCCTTGCAAAATCTGGAATAACAATGGTGCAAAATCAATAATTGGCATTTTTCTAAATAAAACAACGTCCAAAAGTCCGTCATTAACTTCTGAATTTGGTGAAAGCTTCTTGAACCCTCCCGCTGATATACCATTAAGCACAACCATAAAAAACATAGTTTCTTCGAATACAGTTTCTGGTGTAGTTAGCTTAACTGGCAATGGTTTCAAGTTTACTACCTCTGTTAAACCTTTTAGGTAATATGAAAAAATACCCAATGTATTTTTTAGGTTCGGATCAGTTTTTTGGCTAACGTCAACTAAATTTCCAAGTGCAGCAACATTTATAAAGTATCTGTCGTTGCAAACACCTACATCAGCCTCGGTATAATGATTTCCCATGGCAATATCAACCATAGATTCTATATCCTGTGGTAAATCAAAGTAATATGCAAAATCATTAGCTGTACCAGTTGGAAAAATAGCAAGTGGTAAGTCAATGTTATTTTTAATCATTGCATTTACACAAATATTAATAGTCCCATCACCACCAGCAACAATAATTTGTCTATAATAATCAGGATCCATCTCTGCCATTGCATCTTCTATTGCTAGCCCTTTTGCTGCTCTTACTGGCACTACCTGAAATCCCTTGTCTTGAAATCTCCCAATAATAACATCTAAGTTGTTCTTAAAAAGTCCATTACCAGAGTTTGGGTTATAAAACAATAATACTTTTTCTCTCTTCTTAATATCCATTTAATATCCTCCTAATTTCACCTATCAAATATAGTGAGCCTACAAATAGAATTCCTTCATAATTTTTTTCAATTTCTTTTACTTTATTTATTGCATCCTTAGGTAGCAAGCAGTCAATAACATTAATACCTTGAGTAGCCATTGAATCTCTCAGATCCTCTTTGTCCAGTTTCCTAATGTTATCTGGCTCTGTAGCAATATAATCACCAGGCAATTCTTTTAAAATACCTAGAATTTTGTCGGTTTCTTTGTCTTTAAGCATACCAACAACGGTTACTAACTTCTTGTTACCAAGATGTTCATTAACCGTTTCTACAAAAGCCTTCATACCTGCCTCATTATGAGCGCCATCAATAATATAAAACGGCTCTCTGCTCATAACTTCAAAACGCCCTCTATTTATTCCTTCACAAATCCCCTTATAAAGTTTAGTGCGTTCTACTTTAATTATACCCTTTTTCCTCAATAATTCAATAGTTGCTAGAGCAGTAATTGCATTTGCAACCTGATGCTTTCCTACCATGGAAATAGCTACATCACAGTAAGCTTCATCAAGAATAATACTGTCAAAAACACTTCCACCAATATCAGAATTTTTAATTGAATATTTGCACCTACTAACATCGTAAAGCACTGCATTTTTTTCATAAGCAGTTTTTGCAATTACCCTGGCAGCTTCTATATCAGATACATTTGAAATAACTGGTACATTTTCTTTAATTATACCAGCTTTTTCACCTGCAATTTCGGCAATCGTGTTACCAAGCCTATCCATATGGTCAAAAGATATAGACGTAATTACGCTAACTAATGGCTTTTCAATAACGTTGGTAGAATCCCCTCTCCCACCAAGGCCAACTTCAAGCACTACTAGATCTGCATTTTTTTGTTTGAAATATATAATAGCTACTGCTGTTACAACTTCAAATTCTGTTGGTGAGTCTTCTCCGTCTTTTACCATTTCAGAAACTTTAGACAATACTAATTCCGTAGAACGTTCAAGGTCATCGTCTGAAATATTTTCACCATCAAATTCAATTCTCTCATTAAAAACTTCCAAAAAAGGTGAGGAATATAGTCCAACCTTGTATCCGTTTGCCTTTAATGCTTTAGTTAAAAATCTGCAAACAGAGCCTTTTCCATTTGTTCCTGCAACATGAATTACTTTTAATTCTTTTTCTGGATTTCCAAGTCTTGAAAGAAGGCTATTCATTCTTTCAAGACCCAAAACACTGCCAAATCTATTAAATTCAGCTATTTTTTCAATGGCATTTTTCATATTTTTTTCTCTATCATTTCCAGTCTATCAATGACTTTATTAAGCATTTCTTCATACTTAGCTTTTTTTGCTTGTTCTTCCTTAATTTTTGCTTCAGGTGCTTTGCTTACAAAGCCTTCGTTACCAAGCATTTTTACAACACGCATAACTTCACCTTCAAGCTTTTTCTTTTCCTTTGTTAATCTTTCAAATTCAGCTGCAAAATCAACAAGTTCATCAAGTGGTATGAAAATTTCTCCATACCCTGTTACTGCTGACATAGCCTCTTCTGGAGCTTCCTCTTTATTCTCAGTGTACAAAATATCTGTTATGTTAGCTATTTTTTTGATGTATCTTTCGCCAGCTTTTACTATTTCTAAATTTTCGCCAGTCGCTAGAATAACTGCTGTTAATGCTTTGCTTGGTGCTGCATCAGCTTCTGCTCTAATATTTCTAATAGTCTTAATAATTTCCATTGCAGCTTCTAGTTTAACAACCTCTGCATTATATGTTTTTGTTTCATCATAAACCGGCCATGATTCAAGAATTAAGAAGTTTTCATCGTTGTCAGCATTAGCCTCACCTTGTGGCAAGTAGCTCCAGATTTCTTCTGTAATAAATGGCATAAATGGGTGTAGCATCTTTAGCATATCCTTTAGTGCCTTAACTAGAACCATTCTTGCAACTTCTTTGTCTGCTTCATCATCACCATAAAGTCTACCCTTTACAATTTCAATATACCAGTCACAATATTCATTCCAAATTACATCATTTACTCTTTGAGCTGCAAGAGATAAGTCAAACTTATCCATTGTTTCTTTTACATATTTTGCCGCATCATTTACTCTTGAAATCATCCATTTATCTTCATCCTTTAAGTTTGCAGTTTTTTCGTCTGCAAGTGGTAGGAAGTTTCCGTCTTCGTCTTGAAGGTTCATAATAACGAATCTTGATGCGTTCCAAAGTTTATTTGCAAAGTTTCTAGCTGATTCTAATTTATCAAGCTGGAACCTCATATCATTACCCGGTGTTATACCTGAAATAAGCATAAATCTAAGAGCATCTGCACCAACATCTTCGATAACTTCAAGTGGGTCAATACCGTTTCCTAGAGATTTACTCATTTTTCTACCTTCTGCATCTCTAACAAGGCCATGAACATAAACATGTTCAAAAGGAACTTCGTCAGTCATTTCAATAGCAGAGAATACCATTCTAACAACCCAAAAGAAAATAATGTCATATCCTGTTACTAAAACATCTGTTGGATAGAAGTAATTTAAATCTGGTGTTTTGTCTGGCCAACCTAAAGTTGAGAAAGGCCATAAAGCTGATGAGAACCATGTATCTAAAACGTCCTCGTCTTGTCTTATTTTTTCACTACCACACTTTGTGCATTTTGGTGGTGCTTCACTAGCTACCATTAATTCGCCACAGTCATCACAGTAATATGCTGGGATCCTGTGTCCCCACCAAAGCTGTCTTGAAATACACCAGTCTCTAATATTTTCTAACCAATGTAAATATATTTTTTCAAATCTGTCTGGTACATGCTTTAGGCTTCCATTCTTAGCAGCTTCAAGGGCTGGTTTTGCAAGCTCTTCCATAGCTACAAACCACTGATCAGAAAGCATAGGTTCAACAGCTGTTTTACATCTATAGCATTCGCCAACAGGAATTACGATATCCTCAGTTTTAACAAGGAAACCTGCTTCGTCAAGATCCTTTACCCACTCTTTTCTACATTCATATCTATCCATTCCTGCATATTTCATAGCCATATCATTCATCTTCGCTTCAAAATCAATACATGCAGGACTTTCAAGGTTATGTCTTTTGCCAACTTCAAAGTCATTTACATCATGAGCTGGTGTAATTTTTACAGCACCTGTTCCTTTTTCTCTATCTGGATAAAGATCGGCAATTACAGGGATTTCTCTGTTAATTAAAGGAATAACAACGTTCTTGCCAATTAAATCCTTATATCTTTCGTCCTCTGGATGTACAGCGATAGCAACGTCTGCAAAAATTGTTTCAGGTCTACTTGTTGCAATTACAATACCTTCTCCACCATCTGCTGCTGGATATCTAAAGTACCAGTACTTCCCGTTTTTGTCATCGTGTTCAACCTCAGCATCAGAAAGAGAGGTTCCACAAGTTGGACACCAGTTAATTAATCTATTTCCTTTATAAATTAGCCCTTTGTTATAAAGTTTAATGAATGCTTCTTTAACCGCCTTGTTGCAGCCTTCATCCATTGTAAATCTTTCTCTTGACCAGTCACATGAATCTCCCAGCTTTCTACACTGCTCAGTAATTTTGCCACCATAAAGCTCTTTCCACTCCCAAGCATGTTTTAGAAATTCTTCTCTACCAATCTCTTCCTTGTCAATTCCATCTGCTCTAAGTTTTTCAACAACCTTAACTTCTGTTGCAATACTTGCGTGATCGCTTCCTGGTAACCAAAGAGCTGAATACCCTTCCATTCTCTTATATCTAATCAACACATCTTGTAATGTGTGGTCAAGTGCATGCCCCATATGTAATTGTCCTGTAATATTTGGTGGTGGCATTACAATTGTAAATGGCTTTTTGTTTTCATCTACTTTTGCACCAAAAGCACCATTCTTTTCCCAGTTTTCATAGATTCTCGCCTCAAATTCATGAGGATTATACGTTTTTGCTAGATTTTTTTCCATACTCATATATCTCCTTACTATTATTTTTGGTAAATAAAAATCGCCCTTAATTAAAGGACGAATATTTCCGCGGTACCACCTTTATTCTATTGACTATGTCAATAGCACTTCATTTCCAAATAAGCTCCAAAGCAACCTTCAATAAATACTTGTCCTAAGAAACCTTCCAGCCACGAGTTTCTCTCTCTATTGGGGTAATTTATCTACTCCTCTTTTTCATCGCTAATATTATAAATACTTCCCTACATTATATTGTTTTTTGTATCAAAAGTCAAGATTTTCAGTATTCTTTAAGCTTTTAAGTTATAAAATTCAAAAGGCACAAAACAAAACTGCGTTTAGAATCTCCCAACTACACCTTTATCTTGTGCCATCTATTTAATTATTTATTACCCTTTGCCGCTTCCAAGGTATTGCTCATTAAAATCCCTGTAGTAACTCCGCCAACTCCACCAGGAACTGGTGTAATTGCCGATACAATCTCAGAAACACTGTCAAAATCCACGTCACCGCACATTTTGCCATCTTCATCAAAATTAATACCTACATCAATAATAACTTGCCCTGCCTTGCAGTGATCAGCTTTAACGCCTTTTGCCTGTCCAGCTGCAGCAATAATAATGTCAGCATCTCTAGTAATCTCAGATAAATTCTTTGTCTTTGTATGACAAATTGTTACAGTAGCATTTGCCTGCATTAGCATCATTGCCACTGGTCTACCAATTACAAGACTCCTGCCAATTACAGCAACTTTTTTGCCTGTAAGGCCAACGTCATAAAACTTTAGAATTTCCATAGCTGCTTCAGCCGTACATGGTGGATAACCTAAAGGCTTCCCGCTATAAACACCAGCCATAGAAATATCTGAAATCCCATCAATATCTTTGCTCGGATTTAGCGCATTTCTGACAGCATCATCATCAATGTGCTTTGGCAATGGTCTAAAGATTAAAACTCCATCAACATTAGGATCTTCATTGATTTTTTCAATTTCAATTACAACCTGTTCCGTAGTTATATCCTCTTCATAAACATAATGTTTAACATCAATGCCAACTGTCTCAGCCCTCTTTATCGCACCCCTCTCGTAAGCTAGATCTGACGGATTTTCGCCAACTCTAACAATTCCAAGAGTCACTTTCTTACCTTGCTCCTTTAACTCTAAAACTTCCCTTGTAAGTCTTTCATTAATTGAAGCCGTAACATCTTTACCTAATAAAATTTTTCCCATTAAAACAATCCTGATATCTTTCCTGTGTTATCCACATCAATTCTCTCTGCCGCTGGCACCTTTGGCAACCCTGGCATTGTCATTATATTCCCTGTTAGAACCACTATAAATCCAGCTCCTGCAGATACTTTTACATTTTTAATTGTAATATCAAATCCCCTTGGAGCTCCATTTAAACTTGGATTGTCACTGAAACTATACTGAGTTTTTGCAATACATATTGGCAAATTGCCAAAGCCTAAAGCTTCAAGCTCATCAATTTGTTTCTTTGCACCAGCTTCAATAATTACTCCATCGGCTCTATAAACCTTCTTTGCAACTGCTTCTATTTTTTCAACAATTGAATAGTTATCCTCGTATGCAAATTCAAAATCATTTTCCTTTTCACAAAGTTTACAAACTTCCTTGGCAAGTTCAATTCCGCCTTCGCCACCCTTTTCCCAAACTTCACTTAGCGCAACATTTACACCAAGTTCCTTGCACTTAGCTTCAACTAAGTCCAGTTCCGCCTTTGTATCAGTTGGAAACGCATTAATTGCAACAACTGCAGGCAATTTGTATACTTTAGTTATGTTTTCTA
Source organism: Anaerovoracaceae bacterium (assembly GCA_036637375.1). Lineage (GTDB taxonomy): Bacteria > Bacillota > Clostridia > Peptostreptococcales > Anaerovoracaceae > JAVWMQ01. The sequence continues at coordinate 11,973 of JAVWMQ010000009.1, read as the reverse complement.
CGTGTTGAAGTAAATTAGGTAGCCCCTTTTCTAATGCCCCTAAATCTTCATTATTCAAATCAGCCTTAGCTACTCCCCCATGATGTTTAAGGGCTCTAACTGTTGCAACAATAACAACAGCAGATGGCTTAATATTAGCCATTCTACACTTAATATCTAAGAACTTTTCAGCCCCAAGGTCAGCCGCAAATCCTGCTTCTGTAACTACATAATCTGCCAGTTTTAACGCCATTCTAGTTGCCATAATTGAATTACAACCATGAGCAATATTTGCAAATGGTCCACCATGAATAAATGCTGGTGTATGTTCAAGTGTTTGAACAAGGTTAGGTTTAAGCGCATCTTTTAGCAATGCTGCTGCCGCACCTTCAGATTTCAACATACCAGCAGTTACTGGTTTTCCATCCATATCATATGCAACTACAATGTTGCCTATTCTAGATTTTAAATCGTCTATATCCTTTGACAAACACAAAATCGCCATTATTTCACTTGCAACTGTAATGTCATATCCATCTTCCCTTGGCACTCCGTTTACCTTCCCACCAAGACCATCTACAACATTTCTAAGCTGTCTGTCATTCATATCAACGCATCTTTTCCATGTTATTTTTCTAGTATCTATTTTTAGATCATTTCCCTGATGAATATGGTTATCTAGCATAGCTGCAATTAGATTGTTTGCTGCACCAATAGCATGCATATCTCCAGTAAAATGAAGGTTAATATCTTCCATTGGAACAACCTGAGCATAACCGCCCCCAGCAGCTCCACCCTTAATACCAAATACAGGTCCCAAAGATGGCTCTCTAAGTGCAACCATAACGCTTTTTTCAATCTTTTTAAGACCGTCTGCAAGCCCCACTGTTGTTGTTGTCTTACCCTCGCCTGCTGGTGTTGGAGTAATCGCTGTCACTAAGATAAGCTTTCCGTCTGGAACGTCCTTTTTGTCTTCTAGTATATTATAATCCACCTTTGCTTTGTAGTTACCATATAGTTCAACATAGTCATCATCAATCCCTGCAACTTTTGCAATTTCAACAATCTTTTTGGGAGTGCTCTCTTGTGCAATCTCAATATCAGATTTAAAACTCATTTTGTTCCTCCTTAAAATGTTCCTCTAATCCCTGATTCTTTAATTATTTCTGCTAAATCTTTATATTTATTTAACGAGTAAAGATGTAAACCATCAATACCCAAATTCATATACTTGTATATTAACTCTTTTGTGTATTCCTTACCAGCTTTTTTGAAATCCTCACTATCTTCGCCATATTTGCCAATTATACTGGAAACCTGTGCAGGAATTGAGCATCCATTTAAAGTTGTCATTCTTATCAATCCGTTTTTGTACAAAACGGGCATAACCCCTACAATTATCGGGATTTTAACACCTGCTTTTCTAACTTTTTCGACAAATCGTTCATATGCCTCTATATCATAACAAAGTTGGCACATCAAAAATTCAGCTCCATTGTCTTGCTTTGATCTAAGATGTGCAATATCAGCCTCCATTGAATCTGCTGTAATATGCTTTTCCGGGTAACAAGCAGCACCTATACATAAGTCCTCAAAGTCCTTCTTGATTTCTTTAATCAATCTGTCCCCATGAGCAAAATCTCCCCTAGTTCCTTCCCAGCCTGGTGGCAAGTCACCTCTTAATGCCAAAACGTTCTTGGTCCCAAGGTCTACATACTTTTGAATATTCCTTTTGACATCTTCCTTTGTATTTCCAATGCAAGTAAAGTGTGTCATTAGATTTGTCTTAGATTCTAAAATCTTTTTGCAAACCTCTTCACTTCGTCCAATATTAGTTCCACCTGCACCATAAGTCACACTTATGAAGTCTGGTTCATACTTATATAATTCCTCCAAAGTTTCAAAAAGAGGTTCAGTACTCACATCATCTTTTGGCGGAAAAACCTCAAAAGAAAAGGTCATTTTTTGTTTAAGTAATTCGCTAACTTTCATTTATATTCCCCACTTATCCCATAAATATTTATCCTTTAATGATACCTTTTTTGCACTTTGTTGTCAAAGGTATTTCTTCAAAAACGTCTTTCTATGAATAGGGCAAATCCCTTGATTATCAATGCCTTCATAGTGCGCCTTTGTACCATAACCTTTATTTTTGTCAAAAGAATATCCATGGTATTTTTCGTTTGCCGAAATCATAATATGATCCCTCGTGACTTTTGCCAAAACAGATGCCGCAGCAATAGATATACTCTTGCTATCACCTTTGATTATTGCCGTTTGTGGCTTATCTATTTTATTTAACTTAACAGCATCAATTAATATATGTTCAATTTCCCCTTTGCCCATATCCTTTAATTTCTTTGCCAATGTCATTATTGCACCTTCCATGGCAATTTTCGTTGCTTCCAAAATATTTATTTCGTCAATGGTTTCATTATTAACCATTCCAATTCCATAGGCAATTGCATTTTCCTTAATTAAAGGAGCTAATTCTTCTCTCTTTTTTTCTGACAGCTTCTTTGAATCATCAATTCCAAGAATATCAAAATCCCTAGGCAAAATCACCGCAGCAGCAACTACAGGACCCGCCAAGGGACCTCTTCCAACTTCGTCAACGCCAACGATTAATTCTATTCCTTTTGCGTACAACTTTTCTTCATATTCTCGCATCTCTGCCAATCTAAGCTTTTGTTTTTCTTCTCTCTTCATGGTTAAATCTTCTCCAAAGTGATTTTTCCAATAATTCCAGCTCTAAACTCATCTAGCATTGTTCTTGCAGTTCTTTCATAATCTATTTTTTTGCCTGGCAAAATAAAACCTCTTTTGCGGGCAATATCTTCCATAGTATCTAAAGGTGTTTCCCCTAACTCTTCTAGCTTATACCTTGTAAGTAGTTCTTGTGCATAATCTTCACTTAGAACTTTGATCAATTCCAAACAAAGGTCTGGAATATCTATGATTTCATCTTTAATTGAACCACAAAAAGCCAAATTTACACCTACATTTGGATCTTCAAATTTTGGCCAAAGAATCCCAGGCGTATCAAGAAGCTGCATTCCATTTTTTAGAGAAAGCCATTGTTTACCCTTTGTAACACCAGGTCTATCTCCTGTTTGTGTACTCTTCTTTCCAGTCATTCTATTGATTAGAGATGATTTCCCCACATTTGGAACTCCAACTATCATCATTCTAAATGGTTTTTGTCTAAGCCTTTCACTGTTTTTTTCTTCTTGAAGATTTTCTAACAATCTAAATAATTGTTTTACACCATCTCCAGACATGCAGTTCATAGAAAGCACGAAATGTCCTTGTCTTTGGAACTCTGTATTCCATCTTGAATTTACACCTTTGTCAGCAAGGTCACTCTTATTTAAAACGATAATTCTCTGTTTGCCCTTTGTTAATTGATCTATTATAGGGTTCCTACTTGAAACAGGGATTCTCGCATCAATAACCTCAATTACAATATCAACTAATTTTAGGTTTTCTGCAATTAGTTCTCTTGTTTTTTTCATATGCCCTGGATACCAATTTATTGTTCCTAACATAATATTCTCCTTTTTATTATTATAGAAAAAGGGACCAATCTGGTCCCCGTAAGTTCTCTATTTATCTGTTTTTTTAGCTTTGATTTTAGCTGCCTTACCAGTTCTTTCACGCATGTAGTTAAGTTTAGCTCTTCTTACGCTACCTTCTCTAATAACCTCGATTTTTTCGATTTTTGGTGAATGAAGTGGGAAAGTTTTTTCTACACCTACACCAGAAGCAATTCTTCTAACTGTAAATGTTTCTGCAACTCCGCCATTCTGTCTCTTTAGTACAAATCCTTCAAAAATCTGAACTCTTTCTCTTGTTCCTTCTTTGATCTTAATATGTACTTTAACTGTGTCACCAACACTAAATGCTGGAACATCATTTCTCTTATATTCGTTTGTTATTGCTGTTAAAATATCCATCGTATTTCCTCCTTCCCATCGTAGACGTTCTTGGCATTCTCTATGCACAGAGGACCGCCCGTAGTAACTCACATAGTATATCACAATTGAATTTCTATATCAAGCATTTTTTTATAAATTTGGTAATCTAACGATTCCTGCAATTCTACCAAAATATCTAGCTTCAGTAACACGAACTCCATCTCTTGGATTTGTTGCGTGTATTAGCTTTCCATCACCATAATAAAAAGCCACATGTGAAATTGATCCGCCTGGTGCAAAGAACACCATATCCCCTGGCTGAGCCTGAGATAAGCTTTTGCTTCCAATATCATACTGTCTCAAACTAGCATATGTACCAGCAGCACTGCTCCTTGTAAATGATTTATTTGAAACCTCTGTTTTTTCCATAACGTACCAAACAAATCCGCTACAGTCAAACCTTGTTGGGCCTTCCGCCCCACTTACATATCTTGATCCAATTTTTGTTTCAGCTAGTTTAATAACCTTTGCTGCATTTGTATCTTTGTAACCCTTAGATTTTTTGTTTATAACTTTAGGCATATATATTGAGTCTTCTTTGTATTCATCAGAAAACACTTTTTCTTCACTATTCTCATTTTCATAAGTAAATGCTCTAACTGCATAAGTGTGCTTAACACCCTTTTCTACTCCAGTAACCTTTGTTTCTTGTGCTTCTGCATCTCCTATGTATTTAATTGGTTCATATTCAGTCTGGTCATCTTTGCTTTCAACTTGATAAACTGCATAGCCTTTTGCTTCTTCAACGCCATCCCATTTAACTGTTACAGCTTCGCTAGAATATAAAGTCGCTTCAACCGTTTCAACATTTCCAATTAAATCATTAGTTGCTTCCGTTTGCGCTTCACCATTTTCACTTGCTACTTCATCAGAAGCATAAGCAAAAGTTGGCATAGCCAAAACTGCGGTCATTATCATAATTACTACTAAAAATAAACTAATCTTTTTACTCAAAACAATCTCCTCTTGTCCATGTACCTTACCTACAAGAGCTATCTTACCATTTAGTAACAATTAATTTCAAATTTAAAAGGCAATTTTCACATATTCTTCACAGTGAAAATCGCCCTTATTTTTATATTTTATTTTTTGCCCTCTTTTAGCTTTGGTTTTTTTGTATTAGTATCTGTCAAAACTACATAAACATACATTGCTGCCACTGCCATTAGTCCTATTGTCTCAACATACAACTCTCTACTAAATAATACAGCTGCTGTACCCATGATTCCACAAACTCCGTACATACATAAAACAGTTCGTCGTTGCCCCATTCCAGATCTAAGCAATCTATGATGTAAATGCCCTTTGTCTGCTTCCATAACAGGTCTGTTATTTGCAATTCGTCTAATAATTGCAAGGGTAGTATCTAAAATAGGCAAGAACATTGCTAAACTTGGAATCATTACTGCAACTACCGTTGCGCTCTTAACCGTACCTAATACTGAGAAACTTGCAAGCATAAATCCCAGGTATTGAGATCCACAGTCACCCATAAACGTTTTTGCTGGGTAAAAGTTAAAAATCAAAAATCCCAAACAGCCTCCAGCAATAGCGAGCATAGGCAATGCACCTACATAAAATCCAAATATATATCCCACATAGGCGATACAGAATGCTGCAATTGCAACAATCCCTGAAGCAAGCCCGTCAAGCCCGTCAACTAAATTTATAGTATTTGTAATAGCTACTATCCATAATATTGTAATAATACAACTAAAGGCATCCCCAAAGTGCAACACTTCATCGCTAAACAAGAAGTTTGTAAACTGGATTCTTACTCCAAACGCATATACAATTCCTGCAGAAATAATTTGCCCGCATAATTTAAGCTTTGCGTTTAAGTCCTTTAAATCATCATAAAGGCCAATCAAAAAAATCAAAGTGCCTCCTATGAGAACCCCAATAATTTTATTAACATTTGCCCCCTCAATGTAATTATATCCAAAATCCATTGTAGCAATTCCTGTCACCTTATCAATTCCACCATTGGAGAACAGTCCAGTCAAAATTGCAAATATTAACGCAACAGTTATCCCCGTAAAGATTGCTACACCACCTATCCTTGGAATAGGTCTTGTATGAACCCTTCTATCATCTTTTGGGATGTCTATTGCATTGATTTTGTGCGCTAATTTAATTGATAGCGGTACAAAAATCACCGTCACCAAAAATGCTATAATGTATATTAGCCCACAAACATAAATAACTTTCATCGTCATAAGCTTCCCTTTCTATGCTCTTGGATGAGTTTTATCATATACATCCTTTATTCTATTCTTTGTCACTGATAAATATATCTGTGTCGCTGAAATATCCTCATGTCCTAGAAGTTCTTGTAATGATTTAAGGTCTGCACCATTTTGTGCCATATGAACAGCAAAAGAATTTCTCAAAATATGTGGAGTTATTTTTTGCTCAAATCCTGCCTTTTTGCCGTAAGTCTTTAATATTTTCCACAATCCCTGTCTTGTCATTCGCTGGCCACAATAATTAACAAACAAAGCTTTTTCATCCCTGTCATTTTTAACAAACATATCCCTTGCATCTTCTAAGTAAGTTTCCACAGCCTTCCTCGCTGGTCTGCCAAGAGGTACAATTCTAGCCTTTCCAGAATCTCCCGGACAGGTAAAGAATCCAATTCTAAGATTTACATCTTCCAGATTTGCTGATATTAGCTCATTCACTCTTATACCAGTAGCATAAAGGATTTCAAGAATAGCCTTATCCCTGTAGCCCTTTAGATTCTTTTCTGGCAAAGATAATAGTTTGTCAATTTCTTCAATAGTTAGAAATTCAATTTCTTTTCGCTCAACCTTTGGAGATTTAATTCCCAGTGTTGGGTTTTCATTAACAACTTTAAGTTCACTCAAGTAATTATAAAAAGCCCTAATTGACGCAAGTTTTCTATTTATAGTTGCGGCACTTTTTTCTCCGTTTTTAAGCATAAAAAGGTATGCAACAACTTCTGTATTAGTAGTATTTGCAACATCAAAAATTCCTCTGCCATTGCAAAATTCAATGTATTCTGCCACATCTCTTCTATATGCATCAATGGAATTTTTGGACATTTGTTTTTCTTTAGTTAAATATACTATGAATTTTTCTAAATACATATCTCTCTCCTTTTCGCTATATTCCTTGATTATAAACCATAATTATTTGGTTTACAATAAAATCCAATTATTTGATATAGTTTTTTGCCATTAAAATGCCCACTTGAGTTTTTCCATCAATAATTTCACCATTAAGGACTAGATTATATGCTTCTTCAAAATCCATTTCAACAATATCTAAAGCTTCATTTTCATCGAAATTTGTTTCACCAGCAGTCAGCCCTGTAGCCAAGTATATATATAAAATTTCAGTTGTATATCCAACTGACGGATGCATCTTTGCAATTAATTCAACATTATTTGCAGAATATCCAGTTTCCTCTTTTAACTCTCGAATTATGTTTTCTCTATGATCCTCGCCTTTTTCAATTTTGCCAGCTGGCAGTTCTAAAACAACCCTAGAGACAGGCTTTCTATATTGCTTAACTAAAACAATCTTGCCATCATCTTTGATGGCAACTGCTGCAGCACCCCCGTTATGCTCAACAATTTCTCGGCTTGATGTTCCACCACTAACTACTGTAACCTCATCTTTTCTAAGGTTCAAAATTCTTCCTTCATAAATTAGTTCAGAGCTAACTGTTTTTTCTTCAAAAGTCATTTTTCCATCTCCTTTGATCTTTTCACTGCAGCATCAAAGCCTTCTTCAACTTTTTTCATAAAGCCATTATCCATTAGCGTATTTACAGCTTCTATAGTCGTTCCATTTGGTGAACAAACATTTACTCTAAGCTGCTCAAGGGATTCTTCACTTTCTAGTACCATTTTTGCCGCACCAAGGACTGCCTGTGCCGCAAATTTCCTCGCCTTGCCCGAATCCATTCCATATTTTTCAGCTGAATTTGCTAGAGCTTCAATAAACATATATGTGTAAGCAGGGCTGCTGCCACTTACCCCAATTACGTCATGTATCAAATCTTCCGTAACTTCTTCAACTTCACCAATGCCCTTAAAGATTTCTATTATTTTCAAAAATATTTCATCATCAACATTTTTATTCTTGGAAATAGATGTCATACCCTCATTCACTCTAGCTGGTGTGTTTGGCATAATTCTAATTATCTTTGCATCTTTTCCCAAAAAACTTTCAATGAAACCAATGCTAATTCCCGCTGCCATTGAAACTATAACCTTTTCCTTTTGGTAATTCGTCTTGAGTCTTGGCAAAACATCTTCATACATATTAGGCTTAACTCCAATAATTAAAACGTCTGCTAACAATGTCACATCTTCTATATTATCAAAAATTTTAACTCCAAGTTCCTCTTTTAACTTTTCTAGCTTGTTCTTATCCTTGCCACAAACAAAAATTTCATCATCAAATCTCTCATTTGAGTTAAGGTATCCACGCAAAATTGCGCCGCCCATATTGCCTGCCCCTATAAATCCTATTTTCATTTCTAACTCCTATATCCACAAAAATACTGTTCCTGTTGCCTTTTCTGCCATTGCATCAATGATGATATTTTCTTTTTTGCCATTTAACAAAATCGTTGGAATTTCATATTCACCAGCTCTTTTGGCTGCCTCAATTTTAGTACCAATGCCCCCTGTACCAAAACTACTCGTTCCTCTAATATCTATTTCATCAAGAAGCCCATCAATATCATAAATATCCTCAATTAATTCTGCATCTTTATATTTTTTGGGATCCTTATCAAAAACACCATCAATATCACTTAATATAATTAGTGCATCTGTATTCCAAAGGTTACCAGCCAATGCACTTAAAGTATCATTATCCCCAATTTTAATTTCCTCAACACTAACCGTATCATTTTCATTAATAATTGGCACAACACCTTCATCAATCATTGTAAACAGCGTATTTCTTATGTGCAAAACTCTCTCATCACTAGTGAAATCATCTCTAGTCAAAAGCATTTGCCCAACATGGATATCTTTTTCTCCAAAAAGTTCCTTGTACGCCATCATAAGTTCAACTTGCCCTATTGCACATAGCGCCTGTTTGTAGTTAATATCTTTTCTTCTACTCCATTTGTTAATTGCTGTAGCGCCACAAATCCCCGCACCAGATGATACGATAATCACTTGCTTGCCGTCTTCCATCAAAGTGAAAACTTGCTCAACAATATTCTTTAAACCCTTACGATTTATATGTCCATCATCATCAGATAACACATTACTCCCGATTTTAATTACAACTTTCTTGCTGTTTTCTAAAAGCTCACTTATTGCACTCATACTCATCTCGCATAATCTAATTATAGTCATTTAGGGTAATCAGATTATTCCTTTCTTTATTTTTTATACCAGCCCCATTCTGGCTACATAGTATCTATACACTACTTTTCAGTTCTACTAGCGATGAATTATTATAACACTAAATTTCTATGTTTTCAACTTATGAGAAGGCACCTTCACTATTCATATTGCAATCCAAACTTTATTTACCCTAATTACCTTAATTTATGTTACAATATTTCTATGAAGATTATAGAAAAAAAAGTTAAAGACAGTTTCTTTTCATACCCATCATTTGACACATTTTTTGATGATATAAGTTATGGCGTATTTGATATTGAAACAACCGGACTTAGTCCCAAAACCAGCCAGTTAATATTATCTGGATTTTATTTACCGTTATCAAATGGTGAATTTATTTACAAGCAATTTTTTGCAGAAAACCTTGACGAAGAGCCCCTTGTAATACTGGAAACTCTAAAGGTTTTAGAAACCTTAGATTGTGTCATTACATACAATGGTGCTTCTTTTGATATGCCATTCTTAACCAAAAGAATGAAGCATTTTGAATTGCCCGAATTTAATATGCCATATAATTTAGATATGTACAAAATTATACGAAACTATTCGGATATCAAAAAATTCACACCTAATTTAAAACAAAAAACAATTGAGCTTTTCCTCGGTATTGGCGACAAACGTATTGATGAAATAGATGGTGCAGCAAGTGTTTATGCCTATTTTGATTATCTCGCCAACCCAAATCCCAATGATTTGGAAATAATATTACTTCATAATAGAGATGATGTGTTACAATTGTACAAGATACTTGGTATAATAAATAAAACAGATTTTTATCGTGCCATGTGCATCGAAGGTTTTCCACTACAAGGAAATATTGTTGATAAAATTAAATTGTCCAAAAGCAAGCTACAAATAAGCGGCAGATTTTGGGGAAATAACAGTTTTTGTAACTTTGCAGACCAACAAGGAATAGTCTATGACTTTAACTCTGTGACTAGAGAGTTCCAAGTTTATCTAAAATTACAGCAAATCAAAGATGTGATTTTTGCTGATATTGATGACTTAAATTTGCAAAGTCAATTGCTTGAAACCTCTGAGGGGTACTTTGAAGGCAACTTAATGCTTTCAAACAAAATGAATGTAAATTATCAAGGAGTTTCAACTCTAGCAAAGGTATTAATAGAAAGGATAGTTAATGATGAATTATGAAACACTGGCGCAAAACGTCAAAAAAGATAGTGCTACCCTAATGAATCTTAGTAACCAAGTTCGTAACAATGCACTTTTAAATATTGCTAATGCTCTTTCCTCTTCAAAAGAATTAATATTTGAAGCCAACAAAAAGGATATTGCAAATGCAACAGAAGCAGGGCTACCTGCCCCAATTTTGGCAAGACTAAAGTTTGATGAAGAAAAATTAAATGTTTGTATCTCAGGTACTAAGGATTTAATTCACCTTGATGATCCACTTAACAAAATTTTATTCAAAAAAGAATTAGACCAGAATCTGGTGCTAACAAAGCTAACATGCGCCATTGGAGTTATTGGAGTTATATTTGAGTCAAGACCAGACGCTTTAATTCAAATTGGAACTCTTTGCCTAAAGAGTGGTAATTGCGCAATACTTAAAGGTGGTAGCGAAGCTGCAAATACAAATAGAATTCTATTTGATACAATTTACAAGGCAGGTATAGAATCCGGATTACCAAAAGGATTTATAACATTAGTTGAAGATCGTTCTGGTATTGATGAACTACTTAAATGCCACAAAAGTATTGATTTAATTATCCCTAGAGGCTCAAACGAGTTTGTTCAATATATAATGGCAAATTCAAAAATTCCTGTAATGGGCCATGCTGACGGAATATGCCACATATATGTAGACAAAACAGCTGATATTGACAAGGCTCTAAAAATAATTGAAGATTCAAAGACTCAATATGTTGCAGCATGTAATACATTAGAAACACTACTTGTTCACAAGGATATTTACGATGATATCGTTTCCAATATCACTGATAAAATAGCTTTGAACTTTGAAAATATAAATAAGGAATATCTAGATTACATTCTAACGGTAAAAAAGGTTAGTGACATTGATGAAGCTATTTCAAGTATTAACGAAAATGGTTCTCATCATACTGACTGCATCTTGACAGAAGACGAAAAACTTGCCGAAAAATTTATGAATTATGTAGACTCAGCTGGGGTTTATTGGAACTGCTCAACTAGATTTGCCGATGGCTTTAGATATGGTTTTGGAGCAGAGGTTGGAATTAGTACAGGTAAGCTACATGCTAGAGGTCCTGTTGGACTTGATGGCCTTGTAACTTATAAGTATACATTAGTTGGTAATGGTCAAATTGTTGGCGATTACGCATCAGGAAAAAGTCAATTCAACTTTAAGAATTTGGAGGTCTAAAATGAAAGGATTATCAAGAGCCGCTATTGCACTTTCCGCTGTTTCAGTTGTAATTTCTTATTCAATTTTAATTTTAAACTGTATCAGCCTTAGAAAAGCAAAAAAACTATCAAAAATTACAGAAGAATAATATATCGTAAGATTAAAGTAGTTACCATGCTATGTATTATAGTTTGGTAGCTATTTTTTTGTAAAAAAAAGCAAGTCTCCTGATGATAGTTTGTTGTTTATCCAGGCTGCTTGCTTTTTATTT